>JAAYCF010000365.1 GCA_012744415.1 Thermotogaceae bacterium | reverse complement strand
CACCTTGATGAGCCGGGTGCTTGGGCTTGTTAGGGACGCCATGTTCGCCAACGAATTCGGTAGCTCTCCGGAGTATGACGCCTATCTCGTGGCTATTTTGCTCCCGTTTTTTTTGCGGCGGATTTTTGGAGAAGGCGCTCTCCAAAGCGCCTTCGTTCCAATCTACAATAAACGGGCCTTGATCGATACCCGTTCCGGAATCCGGTTCGCGAACAGCGTTTTCACGGTCTTCGTCCCAGTTCTGATCCTCTGTACCATTATCGGGTATTATTTCATGCCTTCTCTTGTCTTCTTGTTCGCGCCGGGTATGGACCCGTCGATACGGGAATTGGCGGTGATGTGCGGACGTGTTGTCTTTCCCTTTATTATCTTTATCAGCCTATGGGCCGTAAAAACGGGGATTCTCAACAGCCACGACATCTACTTTGTTCCGGCTTTTTCACCCGCGATTCACAACATTTTTACGATTGCGGGCATAGCGCTCTCCCCATACTTCACCCCCCGGATCCTGGGACCGACGGTCTTTTTCATGATTGGAGGGGTTTTTCAATTCATCAGCGTTCTCTTTATCGGAAGGAAGAAAACCGGGTACCGTTTTGAGATCGATTTTGTGAGAGAGGATATGAAAGAGTTCTCGCGCCTGTTTTTAAGTTCGCTGGCCGCGGTTTCGATCACCCAAATTAACTCCCTGATCGATACAATCGTTGTTTCCCAACTCGGGCAGGGGAATATTTCTCTGCTTCAGTACGCCAACCGTTTGTACCAGTTACCCTTAGGCGTCATCGGCGTCTCCGTTTCGACGGTCGCCTTGTCCCAGCTTTCCAAACGCTCTCTTGAATCCTTTCGGGAAATGGTTTCCGACAATCTCGAAAAGCTCTTGCTACTCATCTTGCCGGCCGCCGCGGGTATGATCCTCCTGAGAGAAGAGTTGGTCGTCTTTCTCTTCCAAAGGGGGGCTTTTGGAATCTATGAAACTGTTTTCACCGTAAAAATCCTGCTCGGGTATCTTATCGGGCTTCCTTTCTATTGCGTGTACTACCTTCTTTCCAAAGCGGAGTACGCGATGGGAAAAGGGAATATCGCGTTTTTCGCGAGCTGTATTTCTGTCGGCACGAACGTTTGCCTTGACTTCATCTTAGCGCCGGTCTATGGCGCCTTCGGCGTCGCCCTCGCGACTTCCGTCGCCGGAATGACGCCGATCGCCTTCCTGCTCATACATCTCGTCAAGTTGAAAGGGTTCACGCTAACGAGGAAACAATGCCGCGAAATCCTGAAAACGATCGTAGCGACTCTTCTGATGAGCGTGGCGTTATGGTTGATCGGAGATCGTTTCTCCTACTCGAAACCGTTTTTTGTTTTTGAACTTGTATTCGGCGTTCTGGTTTATTTCTCAGTTTTGCTGTTTCTTAGAAAACAAGAGATGGAAAAGCTGTTTCAGAGATGGAGGCGGAAGCGCTGACCTGATCCGGCGAGCGTTTGACATCGAAAGGGCTTTCGTGTATAATTGCGGGTGTTTTGGGAGATCGTCTAACGGTAGGACTACGGACTCTGGATCCGTAAGTGGAGGTTCGAATCCTCCTCTCCCAGCCATCCTTATTCTTCCTTCAAGATGACCGGCGCGTCAATGGACAGAAAACCGGGATTTCCTTCTTTTAACCCTTTCACCAAAACGAGTTCGGCGGGTTTGCCTTTTCTGCCGTGAACGACACAAAGATTTTTCGCTGTTAACCGATGCCGGGAGAGGCTTTCCATCCACTCCGGTAGGTGTTGAGGGGAGAGAACCAAATAGTAATACCGACGGGGTTTGAGGAGATGCGCCATCGCGCGGCAAAAGCTGTCGTAGATTTGACCCGCGGAGGCTCGATTCGTTTGACGGATCAATTCCCCATAGGTTTTACCGCGATTGGTTTCGAAGTGAGGCGGATTGGAAAAAACGAAATCGCATGAATTGCCGGGACAAGCCCCAGATACCTCTTCGGCGGATGTAGCGAGGAAAGAGACTTGTCCTGCGACCTCGAATTTTTGCGCGAGGCGTTCGAAGGATTCTTTTAGCTGACTTTGCTTTTCGATGCCGATACCCTGTATCCGGTAGGTCTTCGACATCCAACATATCGAGAAACCGATGCCGCATCCGATCTCCGCGAAAAACGCCCCTTTTCGGGGAATCCCGCAATACCACAGTAAAAGCGCTGTTGCGTGCGTCAATCGGTACTCTTTGGGGATCTCTGCGCCTGTTATCTCCCGATAGTAGTTTTGCGATCGTTCAAACTCGGCAAAACTACGGTTCATCTCTGCTGATATCAACGCTGTTTTCCGAAAAAACCACTTTCAACTGTTCGAAAGCGTTACGACCCTGCAACTTCACAGCTGTACCGTTATTCGTGAAGATGGAATCATTGATGGACAAATCGCTATTAATCACTTGCACACCGAGCTCGCATCCTCTTATTTCGCTTTCGGAGATCGAAACGTAACTGCTTTGGAGGGCGTAAATCCCCACTTTAGAATCGTTGATCGTCGATTTCCTGATATTCAAAGAAGAAGCGCCATTAAT
>JAAYCF010000364.1 GCA_012744415.1 Thermotogaceae bacterium | reverse complement strand
TATCCATGGCGTGGTGTTCACCTACGAATACGAAATCGGCGCCTACGAAGTGACCTTTGAACGATACGATGCCTATCTTCTGGCTACCGGACACCCCACATCCACGGTAAGTGATTCAGGGTGGGGAAGAGGGAATCGCCCGGTGATCAACGTTTCCTGGCAAGATGCGATAAGATACTGCAACTGGTTAAGCGGCCAGGTCGGCTTACCCCGGGCGTACAGCGAGACTACCTGGGATTTGTTGGATACAAGCGGCGCGACGACCACGGATATCACGACGGTAAAGGGGTGGCGGCTGCCTACGGAAGCGGAGTGGGAATACGCGGCGGGAGGGGGACGAGCGGACATCACAGACGGAATCGAAACGAACGATTATTTATATGCCGGGGGTGATTCCCCCAATGATGTGGCTTGGCACTTCGGAATAACCGGAGAACCTCACCCGGTCGGGGGAAAGAATCCGAACGAACAGGGGTTGTACGACATGAGCGGGAACGTTTGGGAATGGAGCCATGATCGGTATGGAGGTTACGGCGGCACGCCGCAAACAAATCCGACAGGGTCCAACAGTGGTACCGACAGGGTGTTTCGGGGCGGTGGTTGGGACTCCGAAGCGGTGTACTGCCGCGTGGCGATTCGGGGCTGGAGCCCGCCGGCGAACGGCTGGGATTTCATCGGTTTTCGTGTCGCCAGGACAGTTTTTTAACTTATGTTTTTTTACCTCTTGCGGGGGTTTATTTTTTTCGGGTTTCTAATTTAGCCCAAAAAAAAGGACGACAGGTTAAGCGGCCTCGCCTTGTAAGAGAAACGTAAAGCCTTTCTTACCTGAGAGATCCCTTTGAAAGGGAGCACGCGATAAAGGGGCCGTACGATCTTTGGTCGAGTACGGCCTCATTTACTAACGACTTCCGACCAGGTGGAAAAAGACGGGAAACCCAAATAACGTAAAGCCCGAATTGAGTCGGGCGTGATCTGTATTTTTGATGGTGAAGGGGAAGCGGTAACGCTCGTGAAGTTGAGATCTCGACGTCATCATTAAAAATACAAAAAAAGAAAAGTTGGCCCAACAAAGATAGAATGCTCCAAATACCGCTTCAGTTGCGAAAATAGCATTAAACTAAGCTGAAAAATCCACTTTTCCGTAAATAGGTTACTATAGTGGCAATTAGCTGGCACAACGACCTTCGGGCTTTCGTGTTGTTTTCCTTCTCGGAAATGACTCTGGGAGCCGAGACCGGTCAGAGTTCTTACGAAAGAAGGAGGAGAGAATGTGTCACAACAATCAATAGGGGCGAAACCAACTGGTGTGATCGGGAAGATCGCCGGACGAATCATGAATCGCATTCATAGCAAGCAGTACAAAGATATCATCAATCAAATCCTTGATTCCGTGAATGACAAAACAGCCTCGATATTGGATATCGGGTGTGGCGGCGGAATAGCCCAATCTCACTTCTATAAATCTTTCAAAACCACGCGTATCTACGGGATCGATCTTTCTCCCGATATGGTCAGTCTATCGAAAAAGCTGAATAGAAAAGGGATCGCGGAAGGCAGAATCTCCGTATTCTGCGCTGACGTACGCGATATACCGATTCAAGACAGAACAGTCGGGATTATTCCGCCTTCGATTGCATCAACTTTTGGAATGATTACCCGGCGGCTTTTTCGGAAATGAGAAGAATTCTGATACCCGATGGGAAAATCTTCATCATTAACGGATATCCGGAACCGGACACAAAATGGTATGAATTTGTTCGTTTTAAGAGTATTGAAGAGTATCAAAGGTTATTAGGAAATAACGGGTTCCTAATGACCAGCGCGAAAATCGTCAAACATACCGCAATCATCGAAGGGAAAGCAGGATGATTAACTCTAAGAGC
>JAAYCF010000042.1 GCA_012744415.1 Thermotogaceae bacterium | reverse complement strand
TGTACAGCCAGTCGTACAATTGGTACAAATCGCTCTCATCGCGATGGGTATAACTTTGTGTATCGTATACAGTGATATGGCCTTGACCGGTCAACGTCCATTCAAAGCCCGCGATCGTCAAGAAACGTCCGTTCTCATTCATCTCTCCCGCGGCTTGCAACGTTTTCGGAAAACGCATCGAACCATCGGATAACGGATACCGTAGATAATGACAATGATCCGTCACACCCTGCACATCGAGCTTTCCAACATTTTTTGCGTGCGTGTAGGCGATCCAGGGATCCCCCACTCCGTCTGAATAAGAGGTATGCGCGTGTAAGTTTCCGTAAAAAATCAGGATTTGCGCGAAAGCGATCTGGGTAACAGAAATAACGGCTAAAACAAATACAAGCATGACGCAAAAACGATGCATAGTGCCTCCTTCAAAGATAAGAGACGCGCCGGAGCGCGTCTCTTGAATCATGGGATCAATACTCGTTAAGGACTTTCTGCGCTTTTTCTGTCGCGGATTTCAAAACCGCTTCGACATCGGCGTTCATGTCGGTCATGATCGTCTGCCAACTGGAAAGCATGATATTGAAAATCTCGCGATAGGGTCCAATGTAGGGTCTTCTGAAGGCGCTTTCCTGCAGTTGCAGATAGGTGACCTCCGCTCTTGGATCCTTGCTAAACAACTCTTGTATCTCCGGGGATTCGTAGGCGGAGATTCGGCTGGCCATGTACCCCGTGGCAAGCGCCCATTTTTTCGTGTTCGGAGTCGCCGTAACGAATTTCATAAACTCCCAAGCCGCTTGCTTTTCATTCTGTGGCTTGTTTTTGAACATATAGATGTTCGCGCCGCCGATAGGCGTTGCTTTTTTGATCTGGTATGGCATAAATGTGGCGCCTAAATCGAATTTCGCATTCTCTTTAAGATAGGCCAGACTGCCTGTAGAGCGGCAGACCATACCGATCTTCCCGGACAGATCCATCGCGTTGCCGTTCGTTCGGGAATAGACGAAAACGCCTTCTTGCAGCCCTTTTTGGAAAAATTTCCAGGCATCAACGGTTCCCGGAGAATCGAGGAGCACGGTCATCCCGTCTTCGGAAACGATGTCTCCGCCAAACTGCCAGGCATAGGATTCCAGTATCCAATCGTCATCGCCCAGGCGATAGCCGTAAAAATCGTCTCCAAGCGTTTTGATCACTTTTGAAGCTTGATATACTTCCATCCACGTTCTTGGAGGATTATCCGGATCCAAGCCTGCCGCGCGGAAAACGTCGCGGTTGATATACATCAAGGGTGTACTGGTATTCAGCGGAAAACCGTATAGTTTTCCAAAGAACGTATTCGCCGAGATAAACCGGGGGAAGAAATCCGATAAGGTCGCTTTGAACTCCGGGTCTTTGTTGATGAACTCATCCAGGTTTTGAAAGGCGTCCCCGTCCAAAAACTGTCCGATCCGGCTTTGCTCAATCTGCGCGATGTGCGGAAGGTTTCCCGCCACCATGGACGCGACGAGTTTCTGCATGGTATCTTCGTAACTGCCCGAATAGACCCCTTCTACCACGATTTTCCCCTCATTGAGTTTGTTAAATTCATCGATTAACTCTAAGAGGGTTTGGGAATAAACACCGGTTTGCGCGTACCAAACAATCACCTTTACGGGCGCGGCGAAAATCATCATCGCGCATAACAAAAGTACGACGGTCGTTACTGCTTTCTTCATGTTCTCTTCCTCCTCTTTTTTCATTCTTTGATGCCAGAAACGCTGATACCTTCCACAAACTGCTTTTGGACAAAGAAAAAGAAAATGATAATCGGTACCACTGTGAGCGCGGAGGCGGCCATCCGATAGGTCCAACGGGTTTCCCATCCGCTCACAAACTGCGAGATACCGACCTGGATCATTTGATACTTAGGGTCGCTGACAGAAACGAGCGGCCACATATACTCATTCCAGTGGGCGATGAAGGTAAAGAGAGACATTGTCCACAACGCCGGTTTCGATAGGGGTAGGATAATCGTGAAAAAGATCTTCACACGACCTGCCCCGTCGATGATCGCGGCCTCCTCCAATTCCCGCGGAATCCCAAGAAAGAATTGCCGCAACAAAAAGATTCCAAAGGCGCTCGACATGAAAGGTATGATGAGAACTCTGTAGCTGTCGATCATTCCAAGGTTCTTAACGATGATATAAAGTGGGACCAGGGTCACTTCCGGCGGAACCATCAAGGTGCCAACCAGGATCAAAAAGATAAGGTCCCGCCCCTTGAAACGCAGACGCGATAAACCGTATGCTGCGAAACTGTTGAAAACCAGTTGGAGCAACGTAACCGAAAGCGCCACAAAAAGCGAATTGAAGAGGTATCGCCCCATCGGAATCTGCTCCATCGCTCCCGCAAAGTTGCGGAAATCAAAAAAGTCCGGGTAAAATCTCGGTGGGAGTGAGAACACTTCGCTTTCGTGCTTAAAGGCGGTTACCAACATCCAGATGAACGGCAAATTGACAAGGAGCATGATGGTAATAATAACGATATAGAGCGGTACACGGATCCAAAGTGAAGGTATTTTTCTCATAAGTAATGCACCCGCTTTTTACTAAAACGGAATTGGATCAAGGTAAAGATTATCATTAAAACGAACATAAAAACAGAGATGGCGGCGGCGTATCCGAACTTCAGATAGGCAAAAGCGTTTTCATAAAGATAGAAGGTGATCACTTGCGTGCTCTGCGCTGGCCCTCCCCGTGTCATAACGCTCACGGACACGAAAACCCGGAACGAGGCGATAAACTGCATAACCGTCACGAAAAGGGTTGTGGGCGACAGCAATGGCCAGGTGATCGAGAGAAATTTCTTGAAAGGGGTTGCCCCGTCGATATCGGCAGCCTCGTAATAGGTTCTGGGAATAACCTGAAGTCCGGCGAGGAAAAGAACCATGTTATAACCGATCCTCTTCCAGATGCCTATGATCATCATCGCAACCAAGGCGTAGTTCGGATCGCTCAACCAGTTGATGGATTTGATGCCAAACCAGCTTAAGAAGTAATTCAGAAGCCCCACATTCGACTCGAATATCCAAGCCCAGATGACGGCCGCCGCGGCCATCGAGGTAATCACCGGGACGTAGAAAAATGTTCTGAAGGCTCCTTTCCCTTTTAACCACGGAAGATTAACGAGCAAGGCTAACAGCAACCCGATGAAGATGGAAACCGGGACTGTCACCGCCACGTAGACAAAGGTTACCGATAGCGAATGCCAAAAATCTGAAGAGGTGAACATTGAAGTATAGTTGTCAAACCCGATATAGCGCATTGGACGGATGAGATTCCATCTAAAAAAACTGACGAAAAACGACCATCCCAAGGGGAAATAGATAAATAGTACCTGCGTCACCAAGGCCGGTGAAATGAAGATCCATCCAGCCAACGCTTCCCTGGTTCTTCTTCTCATGAAAGGCACCTATCCTTCTTTCTGCTCATTTTCGATTTGTTTAGATAAACAGCGAAAAACTTTTCCTTACTTTTACGGGCGGGGATTATCCCGGTATCGTCCAGGCGTTTTCTTTCGAAAAGAAAAGCCGCTTTTCTTCCCCGACACGTGGCAGTTGTCTTTCAGACAGATTGTATTCGAGAGCGTTGATTACAGACCCATCCGGCAGCTTCACGATATACTCGAGGTGCGAACCGAGAAAGCTATACGACAGGACGGTACCCGCAATCGAATTAAGTTCCTCGTTGCGGGCGTTCGAAAGGGAAAAAGCCTCCGGGCGCACGACGATACGGGCAGGGCGGCCTTTCTCCACTAACGCATTTCGGCAGTTAAAGGATTTTTTTAGAGACGAGGACACGACGATCCCGGATTCAGGGTCTTGTTTGTCGGCGACGCCTTCGATGAAGTTAACCTTTCCGATAAAATCCGCGACAAAAGCATTTTCGGGTCGTATATACACTTCGAATGGACTTCCCTTTTGCATGATCTTGCCTTTTTCCATAATCACAATCAGATCCGAAATGCTCATCGCCTCCACTTGATCGTGGGTCACGTAGACGCTCGTGATCGCGGTTTCCTGTTGGATACGCCGAATCTCCAATCTCATCGATTCCCTGAGCTTGGCATCGAGATTCGAAAGCGGTTCATCGAACAGCAAAACCTTCGGCTTCATGACCAGGCTTCTGGCTAAAGCCACACGCTGTTGCTGCCCTCCGGACAACTGATCCGGCCTTCTCTTTTCCAACCCGCGCAACCCGACCAGATCGATCATTTCGCGTGTTTCTTTGCGAACCGTATCGCGGGAAATATGCTTGATCTTCAGCCCGAAGGCGACGTTCTCTTCCACGCTCAGATGCGGGAAAAGGGCGTAACTTTGAAAGACCATTGAAATATTCCGTTGATTGGGGGGCAGAAAGGTAATGTCCTCTCCTTCCAACCGAACGGATCCTTCTGTCGGGAGTTCGAATCCGGCGATCATCCTGAGTGTCGTCGTTTTTCCGCATCCCGAGGGGCCTAACAAAGTGACTAAGGCGCCGGACGGGATTTCAAGCGCGATGTGGTCGACTGCCCTCATATCCGAACCGTCGCTTCTAAAGATTTTGGTAATGTTTTCAAGAACGAGACCCATATGCTCACCTAACCCCGTAGTTTTGATTCGATAGGCTGATTTTGTTCCGCAGCAGGAGCTTGAGCAGCATCATAAAGAACAGGATGATCGTGATCAGGATCACCGAATAGGCGCATGCTTCGGAAAGCCGGCCGGAATCCGTTTGGCTGAGTATCTGTACTGTCATAAGATTCCACTTCGCCGAAACGAGAAAGATCGCCGCGCTGATCGCCGTCATCGCGCGAACGAAAGAAAAAACGAGGGCGGAAAAAAAGGCCGGGATAATCAATGGCAAAGTGACGCGACTGAAAACGGTACGATTGTTCGCGCCCAACGTAAACGCCGCTTCTTCTATGGCGGGATCCACTTGGTTCAAGAGGGCTATCCCCGATTGTATCCCGACAGGGATATACCGGAACACGAAATTGAGCACCAGGATGGCTAAGGTGCCGGTCAGTAAAAAGGGCGGGGTGTTGAAGGCGAAGATATATCCGATACCGATAACCGTACCGGGCACTGCGAAACTAAGCAGAGAGAGAAAGTCCATCGCCCCTTTGCCCGGAAATCGTTTACGAACGATTAAGAAGGCGATCGTCATCCCCAAAAGCGCTGAAAGAGGCGTCGAGGTAAAGGCGATCACCAACGTATCTTTTATCGACTCCCAGCCCACATCGAACACGTACTTGAAATTCTCCAACGTAAAGCGATTGCTCATGCCCCATGCCTGCGTGAACGATCCCCAAATGATCGTCGCGTAGATGAGCAAAATAAAGAGGGAAATCAGAAGACAAAGCGAGAACAAGCACCATTTGACTGGCCGATTGACACTTTTGATCACGGAAGTGGTCGGTTTTCCAGTCAATGTAATGTACCGTTTTCGGCTCACCCAATACTTCTGCGCCAGAAAGGCGAGTATCGAAGGCAGGAGCAACCAAACGGCCAAAGCGGCGCCTGTCCTGAGATTGTACATCCCGGTAATCTCCAGGTAAGCCTGAACAGATAATACAGGGAATCGGCTACCAGCGAGGATAAGCGGATTTCCAAAATCGGCGAGTGATTCGATGAATAAAACCAATAGCGTACTCGCAATCCCCGGAATCGACACAGGCAAGATGACTTTTCGAAAGGCTTGCCATCGACTCGCTCCGAGATTGAACGCGGCGTCCTCAAGCGTGGGTGATATCGTCGAAATAACCCCGTCCAGGGTGATAAAGGCGACCGGAAAGAAGCAGATCATCTGCGCCATCATCAGACCCCAAAGACCGTAAACAGGGAAGTCGCGGATACCGAAGATCTTGGCGGTGATCATGCCATTGAACCCAAACAGCATAATCAGGGACATCGCTCCGATAAAGGGAGGAAAAACGACGGGCATCAACGCGACAAACCGGAAAAACCTTTTGAGCGGAATATCGGCGCGATTGAGCGTATAGGCAAAGAGGTACCCGATCGCGACGCCGAAGATGGCGGTAAGAGAAGCGACCAGAAGGCTATTGTAAAAACCCTGGCGCAAATAGCTGTTTGAAAGCGTCTGCTGGTATACATCCAAACCAAGCGTCCCGTCGGTTCTCTCAAAACTAACCATTGCGACTTTTATGAGCGGGTAAAGCGAGAACAGAAACAGCAGGAAAAATATGCCGATGATTAATAAGAGAAGAAACGGTTCTTTCGTTAACGCTTTGAGAGAGCGAAAAAGCTCATTCGACCTCAACGGTGCACCCCCGTCCGCAAGAGTGTGGCCTTTGAAAAACATGGGCTTCCGGCCGATCCGGAAGCCCTTCGTTCTTAGTGCCCTTGCTTCTGCTATTGGACGGGCAATACCTCTTTTACCCAGCGCTCAACGAGGCGCGTTTTCTCTTGCGCAGCCCAGATACCGTCGACGGTTACGAGCTTTATTGTGGAAAGAGGCTGAAGAGAGCCGAAATCGACATCATTTCGAATGGGATAAAAATAGGTTTTTTGCTCGACGATTTGTTGCTGGCCGTTCTTTGAGATGAGCCAATCGACAAGCTTATGAGCTTCATCGATATTCTTGTTCCCTTTTAAAATCGAGATGCATGCGGATTCATAAGGAACGCCTTCCTCCGGGAAAACGATTTCAACGGGATACCCCTGCTCCTTGAACTGGAAAAAAGCGGGAGTAAACTGCAACCCCATCAAAGCCTGTCCAGGCCCGACCGCTTTCGATGGTCCGGTACCGCTTTGCGTATAAGTTTGAACATTCGGGGCCAGTTTCTTCAAATATTCGATCGCCCCGTCTTCTCCGAAGAGCAAGATCAAACCGGTCAACAGCGAATAGGCCGTTCCCGAGGCTTGCGGGTTCGGATATTGGATCATCTTGCGATACGCTGCGTTGAGAAGGTCCGCCCAAGTTTTCGGCATCGGCGCTTTCAACTGCGCTAAAACCTGGGTGTTGATTCCGACTCCTAAGGGGTTCATATAGAACGCGTGAAAAAATCCGTCCAAATCATAAAACTCCGGGTTCACGCCGTAAACGCTTAAGGTTTTATACGCCACAGTTAAACCTTTTTCCTTCGCGAGAATGTGGTTTTCCATAGGCGCTCCAAACCAGACGTCCGCTTGGGGATTATTCTTTTCCGCTTCTATTCGTGCCATCGCCGGGCCGGAGGAGAGGAATACGAAGTTTAGTTTTATCCCCGTTTCGGCGGAAAACGCGTTGAGTATCTTTCGCGCGTTGGCTTCATCGACGCTGGAATAGATAACGAGTTCCGAAAATCCGAGCAAGGCAATGAGAAGGAACGAGAAAAGGAATAAACATTTTTTCATACCGACACCTCCGAATAATGTAGTCAATTTTGTTTCACAACTTATACATTTTACCATAGTCCATAGCCGAATCGATACCCGGTCGTATTATTCCCAATCGACACCATCGATAATCCGTTCCATCGTTTTTTTCAAAACATCATAGGAAAAATATTGAGCCCCCACAGCCCAATTTTTATCTACCAGACGGTGGCTTTCAGGAAAGTCCGTGATAAGATTGAACAACGATTCCGCCGTCTCCGCATAGGTTTGCCAATCCAGTTCGTACAACCCTTTTTCCCCGATTCGGGCATTTTTCCCTAAAGAAACGATTCGCAAACCTTTAGGCAGAATATCGGTTTGAAGAACAGGGTACTCGTAACCCATTATAATTTTCTTGGCGAATATCGCTTCGAGCAACTGATTACCCCAGCCTTCCTGAACGCTGGGAAAGGTAATGATATCTGCCATGGTATAGGCGTCCCAAAGAGAATAAACCTTTGGATCCTGGTTTCGATGACTGCCGATCAGATGAGGGATGAAATGGCAAGCGTAGGGCATTTTCGCCGCAAGCGCCTTCATCTCTCGTAGGTAACTTCTGTCCATCTCTTCCGTAAGCCCGCACAAGACGAAGTGGATCGCGCTTTGTCGGTTAATCTTCCGATCGGTATAAATACGCGTCCCCTCTTGGATCTTTGAAAAGTGTCCTTCAGAGAAGGCTCGAATAAACTCGAAGGCCAGTTCGATCGCCTTTCGCGGGAGTATCCGGGTAGCCTGTAAAAACACGAGATCATTTTCGCCGATGCCCAACCGTTCGCGCAAATCTCTATTGAATTCGTCTTCTTCCCACGGAGACTGGTTAAAGTCCATAACATTCGGAATGACCATACTGGATAGATTCCGTTTCGTAAGCAGTTCTTTTTGAGAAATGCTGTTGATGACGCAATGCAGGATATTCTTTGAATCAGGGGGAAAGAAGGCGCTCAAATAGCGATTGACGATCGGAAGCGTCGGGTGGGAAAATCTTTCGCGCTCCCAGTAGAAGTCGTGGTGGTGCGCCATGGCGCGAATACCGGTCTTCTCGATCGCGCGGGAAACGCCTTTCGCGGCCGCCAGATTCAATCCGAGAGAAAACAGGTTATGGACAACGAGCAGCTCGATCTGCTGCTCCAATATCGCGCGGGTAACTTGCGATTCGATTTGGTAGGCGAGATCGGACAGCTCTTCTTCGTATTCCTCCGGAGTGAACGCTTCGAGTGAATCAAAACCGTTCTGCAATAGGACGTCGTTGCGTGCCTCAAGCAAATTAAGCAAAGGGATTTCGATCCCTTCCTCGTCCTTGAGCTCGCCGCAAACGAAGATCACTTCGTGGCCCATCTCCTCCAAAACGATCTTTTGCTTGTCCATCTCCAATGAAACACCGTCGGTAAATCCGGAACGAAAATGCATCAACCCGATTTTCATACGATCACCCCATAACGTTTTTCCGTTTTCTTATTTTATCACGAAATGAAAACGGAGCCACTATCAGGTGAAAGAGGTAGTTGACACGCGCCTAAAAATGATGTATACTATTTTCACGGTTATTATTTGTTTGAAAATTCGATTCTTGAAATTTATTTTCGTTGGAGGCAGCGGTGGATTCCATTCTTCTGAAAGCGAAAAGCTTATACGAAGCGTTAAAGCCTTCTGAAAAGAAAGTAGCCAATTATCTCATCCAACGCGCGGATGATGTTATTCATTTTTCGATCACAGACCTCGCCGAGAACGCGGGGTGCAGTGAAGCCTCGATCTCACGATTCGTCCGGAAACTCGGTTTTTCCAAGTTCATCGACTTTAAGATCTCTTTAGTGAAAGAGCTTTCTCTCATGGAAGACAAACAAAACATCAAAAACGATGCGACGGGTGTCGCCGATCTGATACACCATTTGGTTCAACAAGGCATTAAGTCTTATAAAGAGCTCGCTCAACTCATTGTCCCCGAAGACATCGAAAAAGCGGCTGATTGGATCGCGTCGTCAAAACACACCTTCTTCTTCGGCGTCGGATCTTCCGGGTCGATCGCCCAGCTCGGCGCCAGCATTTTGGTTCGCATCGGCATTTCTTGTTTCGCCTATTCGGATCCGCATATGCAAGTGATTGTCGGATCCAATTGCACAGCCGAAGACACGGTGATAGGCATTTCCGTTTCGGGTACGATTAAGGATACGATCAAGTCCGTGCAAGTAGCCAAAAGCGTGGGAGCGAAGACCATCGCGATAACGGGGGGCAAAGAGTCCCCTCTCTCAAAAGAAGCCGAGGTCGTTCTTTACAGTTCACCGCAGGGATTTGAAGCCGGAATCGGTTCATTGGGGGCCCGATCTTCTCAGATGGCCATCCTGGATATGCTCATCAGCACCATCGTATGGAAGAACGAAACGTGGCGAGACAACTTTAAAAAAGTAGAACAGGCGCTCGAACCAAAGCGCTTTTCTTAAAACTCGAACGACTACTCGAACGACTATATGAGGAGGGAATCCATGAAAAGATTACTGTTGGTTGCTTTAAGCCTTTCTTTGTTGCTATCCGCAGCTTTCGGACAACTGAATTTCGTATCCACTCAGTTCCACCCGGCAACGGAGAGAGAGTATTTTGAAGGCTCTCTGCTTCCCAGTTTTACGAAACTAACAAATGTGAAAGTTCAGTTTCTGCCGTTGACCTATGAAGAAGCCAGCACCCGTATCAGAGCGGAACAATCGGCGAATAGGGTATCCATTGGCCTCTTCGCTGAACTTCAAGGCGGGATGGAATTGATGGCTTCGGGCGGTTTGCTCAAAGATATCTCGGGCGTTACCTTTAACGACCGTACCTTTATCTCGACCTTTGAAAAGTTCGCCCAAGGGTATGGCATCAAACAATTCGTTCCTTGGCTTCAAGCGACGTTCGTTATGGTCGTTAACAAGAAAGCCTTCGACTACCTTCCGAAAGGATTGACT
>JAAYCF010000363.1 GCA_012744415.1 Thermotogaceae bacterium | reverse complement strand
CCGCGCTCTCGTGGTTCTTATTTCGAATGATCAAGAGTTATTCGATTTTGAACCGGTCCACTTCGTGCTGCAATTCCCCGGATAGTTGCAGGAGGCTTTCCGACGATTTTAGAACGTTATCGGCAGTCGCCGTTTGATTGCGCGTTTGCTCCACCATCGAACCGATGTCTTCACTGACAGCGGTCAAGGATTTGGCGTGACTCTCCATCTTATGGGCGATATCGCCGGATTCGTCACTTTGTTCTTTGGTCACCGAGGCGGTTTTTTGGGTGATCGACGAGATTTTGTTGAACTTTTCCAGGATCTGCGCGTATTGTTTTTGTATTTCGGTGGTTTTCCGGCTGAATTCGTCCACGAATCCGGCCGTGAGCTGGGTGGCTTCGTTCGCTTCCACAACACTGCTCTCTATCTCTCCGAGTATCTTGGAAATATCCTGAGCCGCTTTTTTGCTCTCTTCCGCCAATTTTCGAATTTCATCCGCCACCACGGCGAACCCTTTTCCGGCTTCTCCTGCGCGGGCGGCTTCTATCGCGGCGTTAAGCGCGAGCAAGTTTGTCTGCTCCGAGATATTCGAAATCGTATCCAAAATATCTCCGACGTTTTTCGTTTTTTCTGTCAACGTTGCCACGCGGGTGGATGTTAAAACGGTATTATCGCGCGTTTTCGCCGCCATCGCCGCAATCTCCTCCACTACTGTAGAGCCATCGTGCGTTTGTCTCGCCGCATCGATCGACTCTTTCGACAACGTCAAAGACAGTTGCGAGACCTCCTTGGTAGAGTCGGATATCGCGCGGATATTGCGTGTCGCGTCGGAGATCGAATCGCTCACCGTTCGGATGGAGCCGACGACCACCATATTTTGTTCTAAAACTTTTTGAGCGCCCTGCGAAGACTCTTCTGCTAACGCGCGCAGTTCCTCCGAAGCGTCGCCAAGGCTGTTGGAAGCCCCGGAGATACCTTTTAAAGTTTCCCGAAAGGCCGTGACGATATGTTTGAGCTCATTTTCCGCCGTGCTGATTTCGTCTTTCGACTTCGTGGCGAAATCTACCGTCAAATCCAACTCTGCCATCGTCCGTACCTTTTCTTTCAGAGTTTTCAGCGGTTTCCGGATGCCGTGAACGATCCATAGGATGACCAATACGGTGACGGCGAGCATTCCTATTAAAATCATCACAAAGAGGCGGTTTGTCTCGGAAAGAGAGTCGAGGGTTTCCTGAACGCTTTCTCTGAAGGATGCGAAGTTGGCGTCAATCTCCCTGCTTTTTTGCGCGGAGAGGGATTGCACGATCTGTTCGAAGTTCGCGACCGTCGTTTGCATCCCCTCGTTGACGATGACTAATCCGTCTTCTCTCTGCGTATAGAGGCGGTCCTGCAGTCGGGTGATACTGGTATTGGTATCTTCGATCTCTTTCTGGGTGATCGTCAGGTTGATATGCAATTCGTCGTATGCGGAGAAGCTTTTCCCATAAGCCCATTCGGTCGCCAGGCCAATGAACGCGCGTGT
>JAAYCF010000362.1 GCA_012744415.1 Thermotogaceae bacterium | reverse complement strand
CGTACCTCTTTTACGTCTGTTTTTTCTTCTCTATGCTTTATCTGCATTCGTATTCTTGGTGACTCCGTTCCCAGAGGATCGCGATAAGCAATGACGTCTACCCCTCCGTCTTTTCCTTTCGGTGCCACAAAGGGTGTGTAATACCCCATTCCCCGCAGCAAAGCCGCAACCAAATCTTGAAATTCATAAGCGTTCTTTTTGTTGATATGGTTCTCCAAGCTGGAAATCGCGAACTGCTCCATTTCTTCAAAGATCATTAACGGGCTTAAAATTTTCTGATTATCTGGATCTCCGGGATCAATATCATCTGGGATTACTTGATCATTTTTCCATTCGCGATAAGCGGCCGCTGATTTTTTAATCACTTCTTCCGGGGTAAGATTCGCAAGGTCTTTTCCTTTCATGTCGAGATACCACATACCGCTTTTTTTTATCAAATATCCGCCCTTTACTAACCCAATGCTTTCGAAGCGTAAAAGAGATTTCCATGGGGTTGCTCCTGATTTCTCATACCTTACTTGAGACCAATCGGGCAGCGAAACTCTTTTTTCTATTTGATTGAATAAGTCTTTCGAGGACATTTCTCCCCCGTTTTCATTAAGAAGTTTTATGGCTTCGACAAGCAGCCTCCCTCCCAACTCTTTTCTTTCCTTGATTCCAGTGTTTTCATCAGCCACTTTATTTTCCCTCCTATCTTTATCATTCGACGTGCGTCGTAGATTCTCTGCCCCCCATGATAATGAGACAATTCATGTGTACAATAATGAAGTATGTTGCGATCCTTTTTCTCGCTTCCTTCTCGCATCATTCCGGATACTCCGGTAGTGTTGATCCGTCTACTTCGTCCGCGCCGATATCAACTCCGCTTCCGATCGGACGGGTTTGCCCATCAAAGTCATCGAAAACCTCTTCCAGCGTCGTACCCATGTCTATGACCGAGAGGAGGTTGTACCGCAGATGAAGATCCCCGTTAGAGGGGTTGACGAACCAATCAGGCAGAGCGTCGGATATGTTTTCGATAATTATTCCCGTCGCTCCGTCGCGAACGCTTAGCGCTCGATTCGTCAGATTATTGACGCTTTGCGCGTTTTTCGTTATCGGGAATCGAATTTCGATCGCATTTAGGTAATCGGACAGCAGAAGAATGGTATTGTTGTAGATGTGAACGTCCGGGGCGCTTTCCGCCGCGATGCCGACATCGGCGTATCCTTCGAGGTTATCATGGAAAACCATATTGTTTCGAATGATCCCGCGGACGTGCCCGCGATCCCCCAATCCAAACCCGATGCCGCGATCGCAGTTGATGATGGTGTTTCTTTCCACAAGGGTGTCGCGAGAATCGCTCCAGAAATGGATCGCGTACTCCGCCGGCCCGAATTCCGGGCTTCGGATGTTTTTGAATATACAATCCCGTACGATCCAATTTCTTGCGTTGTGCGCGTCCACGCCTCCAATATACCATTGCGGACCCAACGCGCCCGTGTATTCGAACAGACAGTTCTCGATAAGACCATCCCGCGCGACGTTTTCGGTATGGTCCGGATCATAGGATACCTTCAGCATTTGTTCCCCGGTGTCGCGAATGATGCAGTTGGCCAATAGGAATCCGATATTCCCCAACTCTCCCTGGACCTGTACCGCGTGCGTGAGGACCCTTTGAAGCGTGAGGTTTTTTATCGACACGAAATCGCCGCGAACCAAAAAGATCTGATTCGCCCCCTCAAACATGCTTTCCCCCTGCAAAATGGTTTCGGTGGCAGATCCTGCCCCTTCGACCGTTACCCCTTCCACATCCAGGATGATGGCGTTATCGACCAGATAAACGCCTTTTTCAAGGATGATTCGTTTCGGACCTCCTACCCGCGCATGATCGATCGCGTTCCGAAGCGCTTCGACGGAAGAAACGACGACAGAGGATTCCGCGACAGTAGAGAGCGTGGTAAAGTCCCACACGGGGCTGGAGGCAAGGAGCTCTTCCTCGTCGTATAGCTGGATTTTCCAGTAATAGGTTGTATTAGGCCGCAATGGGGTATCCGGTTGCCATATAGTGGTCGTATTATCTTGTTCTACAATGGTTTCGAGTGGAAGATGATTGTCAAGAAAAACCGTATAGCGAAAATCCGCGTTTTTTGTAGCGCGACGGGATTGCAACGGAAGGATTTCCCACGATAGCGCGGCATTCGTGGCAATCTGCGTCGCGTGATTTGCAGGAAACAAAGCGTGTATGAGCCAAGGCCCTTCTAAGAGAGGAAGGGTGGGAGTCGAGCAATTGGCGAAGAGAACGGGGAAACAAAGAATCAGGAACAGCGCACGGAACATACCAAGACCTCCCCAGCGGTTGATAGGGTTACTTGGCGCCGATTGACGCGACGCGTTGGTCAACGACCTTTTGCGGTCTGAACAAGAAGTATTTCGATTTTCGATACCCCATCGGTGAAAAAGCCGCGATCGTTGATCGTCGG
>JAAYCF010000361.1 GCA_012744415.1 Thermotogaceae bacterium | reverse complement strand
GCGGATAACCCTTCGGTGAGGGGTATCTTTTGCATGATCTCTGATAGGGTGGTTCGCCCCGTTCGAACCTGTTTTAAAAGCGTGAGGAAGAATAATAGAACTTGGTTGTCCAGAGGGGTTTTTCCTGTTTTTTTCCAAAGCGGATTCGGTCGTTTTATGGTTGATTCTGCCCGATGGATCAAACGCGTGACAAAGCTAAGCTGAAGGGGTATTTTGGGAGGAATCAGCATTCGGAAATAACTATGGTAGGCTTCTCGCGATGAACCTGAGGGCTGGGGCATGAACAGAACCGGAAGTACGTTATCGCCGATCTTTCGCGACTCGGGTGCAAACAGTTGTTCATATTCGTTTTCCCGAACCGTTTCGTAAACTTCGACAATGGAGAGGACCTTTTCCAAGAAGCCCTCTGCCGAACTAATAACGCCCGTTATTTTATCGGAGATAGGTAACCCCAGTCCATGGTCTGAACCTGCCGGATGTCCTTCGGAAGACGCGCATTCTTCGGAGCACGTTTTTAGAATACGGAGGCTATCTAAAAGCTCTTTCGAAAGGCAATCCGCTTCCTCTATCAAGGGGCGGAAAGAGGCTGATCGTCGTCCGTTTGCGATTTCGTCCATCCGATCAGAGAAGGATTGTTCCCTCCTTTTAAGAGCGCCCAAGAAGACGGTTAACGCTTCCGACATCTCGACTTCGTTTCGGCTGTACCGCGCACTTCTCGCCATCTCTGCCAACAAACGCAAATCCCCCGGGGCTCCCCATTCTTTCAGCACACGGTAAACGTATTGGCCAAAGAAAGAAAGCCTCAACCCTCTTGGGCGGGTCTTTTCGTTCTGTTCGAGTTCCGAAAAGAGGGAAGGCCGACCGGTTTCTGCTTCTCTCCTCTGAATAGTGAAAAGCGCCTCGCACACAGGGTTCGCTGACGCGGTCGGCGCTTTCTGATAGGGATCGTTTTTTAGGAGTGCGATAAGAAGATTGGCTGTTTCTGCATGGGATTTTTTAAGCGTTTCGGCCAGATCGGCGATGAGGGCGTTAACATGCTCTCTGGAAAAGAAACGACTGCGATCCGTTTCGTTTAGAGGATCCATAACACCACGCCCGATATCGCAATCATCGGGAGGATTCGGATAAACAGTTTTGTCATATCAGCCTTGAAATAATCCGCCGTCAATACGGCGCATAGATGGACAGGAGATACGAGAACCCCGACAACCGACCAAAAATAAAGCCATGTCGCATCAGCACCCATCGCCATTAACAACGGCGTTGTGATGCCAACCGTGCTTTGCGTGATGCCCGTCGCGATACCGAGAAAAAGGGGCAATAGGGCAGTCATCCAGCCGACACCAAGGTTCATCGCCTGGAAATCGGCGGCTAAGGAAGCCGGGAATCCCACCCGAATTAAGTAGCTTTTGTAAACAAAGAAAAGATAGAGTAAAAGATACACGTCCCATTTTTGTAGAGCTCCGATCAACGCCGGAAAAACATGTTTTCGGCGAACTAAGGAGTAAGCGCCGATACAGATCAGTAAGGCCAAATACCCTTCGACGTTAAAGCCGAGGATGAGAACCCCGATCAAAATGATGAACCCGACCAGCCATAGCCCCTTCAGGTCTCTAAGCGGCGCTTTTTTGATGCGGGGTAATCGAAACCCATTGAGGAAGAACCAGCCGCTCACAAATCCGGCTAAAAAGACGGGGAATAGCGTCATCGAAAATGAGGCCAAATTCTTACCGGTCAATGAGACGATGAGATACATCGCCGAGTAAACAGGCCAGAAGAATTCTACCGTGTGACGGAACCAGTAATTGGCGGCCAAAAGATAATCCGGATTTTTATGATCGGCTTCTCCTAAGTTTCTGGTCATCGGAGCCGTAAACATCGCTCCTCCAGGCATGGGAAGAAAGCCGATCAAGGTCGGCATAAACGCGATCGCAGTCGGGTTATCAAACAAAGCTTGGGAGGATTGGGTAAAGGTTCGGGCGTCTCCCGAAAATGTCAGGACATGGCTGAAAAAGTATATCAGGAATAGGGTGACGATGAGTTTGTAGAAGGCTGGATCGGTATAGGGCTCGATAATACTCAAACCTAGAGAAACCGGGTCAAACCGAAAGCAGATCAGGACGATGATAGAAGCCAGGATTGCCAAGAGCAAGCGCTTCGTTTTTCTCTGTAAAAAGATTAACGTCAGTAGTGAAAGCGAAATGGCTAATAAAGACAATGAGGTCACCTACACATAGTATTTTACGAGGTCTTCGACACGGGTCTCAATATAAGCCGGCGCTGACTTTCGGTAATCCAGATAGAATGGGGGCGTACTCTGTTCAAACCAACCGGCGATCTTTTGCGTGACGCCGCCGGTGTTCTCCATCAGAATCAACGGTTTCCCGTAGCTGTAAGCGGCGAATATCTCGATCGCAGTTCCCGAAGCACCTCCGATGGAAATGACCAGATCGGCGTTCTTCAATAGAACAAAACTACGCATTTGGAAATCTAAGCCCGTGTAGATCGGGTATTTGACGTACGGACAAGGGCGCACGATCTCTTCATCCGCATCATAAGGAAGGACTCCGAAGGTCTCTCCATTTTCTGAAGCGGCTCCCATCGACACCAAGGCCATCACGCCATCACGCCCTCCGCTCCAAAGAGAGTGCCCCAGTCTGGCGATTTGCTTACCAAGGGCAAGACAGAGGTCACCTAACTCCCGAACGGGAGATTGATCTATGTTTCCGGAATATCCAATGACAGCGATTCGCATGGTTGGGCCTCCATTTTTTGTTTATGCTTTTCATTCTCCATGATGTACTTTGCTCCGTATGATCGATAGGATCTTTTCGCGACAAACGGAAAGATTCATAATTTTCTTCACTAAAACCGGATCGAATTGAGAACCGGCGCCATCCTCAAGTTCCTTGAAGGCAAGATCGACCCCCATCCCTTTACGATAAGGGCGGTCGGAAGTCATCGCTTCAAGCGCGTCCGCAATGGTGATGATCCTCGAAATATACGGGATTTCCTCTCCTTTCAGGCCAATCGGATATCCTGTTCCGTCCCAACGTTCGTGATGGAAGAGCACTAAATCGGCGATTTCTCTGAGTTTCTCTGAGGAATGCAGCACTTCCGCGCCCCATTGCGGATGCTTTTGTATGATGTTATATTCGTCGGAGGAGAGAGCCCCGCTCTTCTTCAAGATATCCGAAGGCACTAAAATTTTACCGATATCGTGGACCAATCCAGTCCAATAAGTTTTTTTAACCTCCTCGGAATCGGTGCAAATTTCTTCCGCGATCGCGGAAGAAAGCAGTGCGACGCCTTCGGAATGGCCTTGCGTGTAGGGATCGTAGAGTTCTAATATCTTAATGAAAGAGAAGATAATTTCTTTTTGAAAGCCTTCAGACTGACGGACAAAGGTACGGATCGCAAGGAAAGAAGAGACAACGTTGGCAAAAGAACTGATAATTTCGATCTGTTGCTCGGAAAAGGTTTGATGGCGGCCTTCGCCGATATCAAGCGTGATCAGGCCGTAGACTTCGCCGGCGACTTGGAGATAGACGCCCAGCGTTTGTTCGATCGGTTTCCGCTCTCTTAAATAGAGTTCGGGAAGGAATCGTTTCAGCTCTTCTGATTTTTCAGGCAATCCGAGGGTATTGTTTATGAGAAAGGGTTTTTCAGAAGGCTCTAACAGCTCTCTAGGAATCTGATAATACCGTGAAAATCGATGGCCTACGAAGCTCGCGATGGAAAAGGCTTTCTGAGTCGCGCTATAAATCGTCCCGTAATCGGCTTTAGGAATAAGCGTCATGAGGGTGTCAAGCGATTCTTTCAGAAAGCTATGTTGGCTTTCAAAAGTCTTCAAAGAGGATCTTGAGGCGAGTGCGATGGTCTTGCGCAAACCGGTGGCCAATTCTTCTGTGACATGATAGCTCTCTTCAAGCTGCTGGTTCATCGCTTCCAATTCCTCGTTGACTGCGGAGATGTCATCGTTTTGGCGGTGGATCGTATCCATGCGTTTCTCCAATTCATTGGCGAGTTCATTGAACGACGTTCCAAGATGACCGATCGCTCCTTCGGGATGGCTTAAATAGCGGGCTTCGGAATCTCCACGGCGATAACGGGTGACAACAGAAGTCAACTGAGAGATGGGTTTCAAGAATTGACGCCGGTATAAATAGGCGAAAAGCAAAGCGAAACACAAAAGAATCAGGGCGATACCGGCTGAAAAAACGGTTAACGCTTGAACCGGCAAACGGATCTCTCGAAAAGAAATATCAAATCCCAGTACCCACCCATTAGATAACTTTGATAACGCAAGAAACTTATCTTCTTGCAGAACGACCCGTGAGAGAATGGAGGTTTCGGAGAGAATACCGTCGTAAACGGCCGGATCGATTGCTTCTAACTGTTCGAAAAGGATCCCTTTCCCGTAATCGGGGTGATATAAGACTCGCAGATCTTGGTTCAGCAGGAATCCGAAGGAGTGATCGGAATCCGTAAATTGCTCGATTTTTTCGAGTAAACGCCGCAAATTGATGAATAACCCTATGACAGCGATGGGTCGACCGTTTTGATATATCGGGGCAGAGTAACTGATATAGTGGTTTTCCAACGAATCCAGATAAAAAACTTCTGACCAAAACGGCGCCTTTCCGGCCAAAGGTTTATAAAACCATACCATACCCGGATTGTTTGGATCGTACTCTTCCTCGGCTAGTGGGGGCACTCTCTTCACGGTAAGTTCCGTGTCTTTGACATAAGTGATGTCATGATAAACCGAGTTGGCTTCCGGGTTCAGATGCAAAAAGATGGCGTCTATCTCTTCGCAGCTGGCCACGGTCGATTTGAGGAACAGTGGCATTTCGGACTCCAAAAAATCCGCAAGAGAGAAAGCGGCATTTTCTTCGGAAGTGGATAAAAGGTCCGTAATCGCATTTTTCAACAATCCAATACGGTTTTCTTGATGCCGGATGAATGCGTCGAATCCTCGCGCAGATTCTGAGCACGATTCAGTCAGCGCTTCGGAGAGTTCTGCCTCTTGAATGCCTTGAATAGTAAAGAGGGTCCATAAACCGACGCAGGTCGCGCTTAAAAATACCAAACCCAAGAGCAAGACCAAAAAGCCTCTGTGAGACGCGAGGGAAGGTTTATCTTTTTTCGGAGAAGATCCGGTAACAAAATGTTCTTCGTTTGACTCTTCACTCTTCCGCGCCATGTTTTTTCCTTTCTAACGATTCCGAATCGTTCCGTTTTCCGCCGAGGATAAGGCGGCGTGGGGTTGAACTTTACAAAAACGGATCTCCAAATCCGACTGATATTTGAAGATTTTGTCCAACACCATAATTATATCAGGATTCCAGGCGGAATGATTCGCTTTCAGAAAAAATTACCGTGATTTAACGCGCTGGTCAGGAGAGGATTGGTATCGTAGCGTTTAGAGAGGACCAAAGAAAGCGGGTTCTGAAGAACCCGCTTTCTTTGATTGTTAAAGGATTGGAGAGTAAATATAGGTTTTACAATCGGGACGATCGGGCTGGTAGTCTTCGTTGTATAGTTCAAAATCGTAGTCTCCCGATCTCTTTCCGTCGGTAAGCCGATCCCAATCGCGGTAGATGGCACCGAAAGTTTGACCGATTGTTGCCACGCTCCCGGAATGAGTGAAAACCGCATACCGAGAACCGGGAATCGTATAAAGGCTCATTTCTTCAGGCGCTTTTTCTCCCGGCTGGCATTCCACTCCCGCGACATATCGGAAATGGTCAGGATCATCTGGAATGCAATAACTGATCCCAAAACTCCGTTTGCCCGTGAAAGGAATGTTGCGCTTAGCCATCAGCGTGCAAAATTTTTCCCATAGGGCAGGACAATCCTTCTGATTCTTTCCCCCTTGGACCGTCGTTAAGACTTCGATACCCATGATCGTTACCGGATCGAACTGTTCATACCTTACTTCCATCGACTTTCCCTCCTTTTTCAGATATGGCTCTCCATTATAAAGGGGGTGGGATGACATATCCTGTCCCACCCCCTTCCTGAAAAAGCAGAGAATCGATTCGATTTATTGCAGGATGTCTTTCAGTTTCTGGATTTCTTCAAGAGACAAGCCCACCTTCGTGCGGAGATATTTCAAGGCGACGAAACGAATGTTCGAGTCGTCAACGGGTTTCCCATCGTTCATGATAACAAAGATATCGACGATAATTTTCCGGACGGCGTCATAAGCGGGAGTCCCCGGTTTCACATGATAATAATTGGTATAAGATAAGATATAGTCTTCGTAGATCTCCTCCGCCTCGGCGTTCATGATCGCTCCCAAAAGAGCGGAGACGATACCGGCTCGATCTTTTCCTTCAACGCAGTGAACCAGATAGGGCGGCTCGTTTTCGATCAAGAAGAGAAGCCCTTTGCGCAACTTTTGAGAAAAGTCTTCGCTGAGCATATCGACGCCCATATTAAGGTTGATAATCTGGCCGGATTCACCCAGTGATCGATAAAAGTCGGAATACTGGTAACTCGCGGCCAGCTCCTCGTCGGAATCGGAAAGATTCAAAACCGTCTTAATGCCGACGGCTTCCACGAGCGTGTTGGCGAACGGGGCTCTCGGATCGTCGATCGCCGGGTGAGAACAACGAAAAAGCCTATTCGGCGCGATGTCTCCCAGCATGACGGGTCGGAAATTGGAGAAGACGACGTCGCTGACGTAATCGGCTCGAACATCTGTCCTGACGAGGTTGCGGATCTCGAGTTCATCCAGATAAGCGCCTTTTTCAAACAAATCAATGGCGACATTCATTCCGATAGCGATGTTATAGACCTTAGAGAAGTTGCCGTAGTTGGCCGCCATCAGAAGCTTTCCCCCGGAGACCCTCAACAACGGCTGACCTCTGTCGACATCTCCGTAATTCCTGACGAAGGGAACGATGAGGCGATGCTCTCCAAACGATAATGTTACCATGTCGCCGACTTCTAACCCCGCTTCGACAGCCGACGCCTGGACAAGGTCGGTATACGTGTTTCCGTACTTATCGATCTCGGCCACTTTTCCGTTAAGCCCGGCGAAGACGCTGACCATTAAGATCGCTAAGATCGTGACTAAAAAGATACGTTTCACACACAACACCTCCATGAAAGTTTTTGTGTAGCGCGATAGTTTACTCTCCACATAATTCTAACATAAAAATCGGGTCAGCGGTTATGCCGTGTTCCCGCTGACAAGGAAAGACCGAATCGGCGGAAATGGATCGTTGTGGGGAGGTGTGAAGCCTGCCAAGGGCGGATGATACATTCACAAAGTATTTACGAACAAAGCAGTTCGAAAAGATTGACAAAGGGGGGTAGATATGATAAGATAGGCGAGGTTTGTAAGGAAGGATACGGGAATAAGGAAGAAGGGAAGGGCCCGTAAAGGGGAAGGGCTCGGACGATTTTCGGTCTTTGAAAAGCAGATAATAGGCGAAT
>JAAYCF010000360.1 GCA_012744415.1 Thermotogaceae bacterium | reverse complement strand
TGTCGAATAAGGCATTCATATCAGAAAGCGCTTCGTTCATTAACGAAGAAACGCGTTTCCTGTCATTTTCCGACGTGTCCTTAGAAAAAACTGCGATATTTTCCCGAATCATCCCTAACGGGTCTATTGGTTCGTGTATAAAACTTTTAATTGCTTCTTCGAAAGGCATTACTTCCGTACCTTTAATCTTTGCTCCTTCGAGCGAGCAATTAATGCACCGTCCACGATAATTCGAGAGAGCGAGCTCATATGAAGTTCGGAAGAGATTCCACAAAGCGTTCGTCATCACCGGTTTCCCATCGTTTGCCATGACCTGGAAACGATTTTCCCTAACGAACTGCTGTTTGTCATCTTGAAATACACCGGTCGCATGCGTTTTACCCTCTCGGTTGTAAGCCAAATCCTGTCCTATCAGGATGATCGGGTCACACCCCATCGCGGCGGCGATCTCAAAAGACATATTCCCCGTGGAATGCGAAATGTTCAGTATTCCGCGTTCGATCTGTAACCATTTAAAATGGTCGAAGTTCCGATACACAATAATCCTCGGCCCAGGATAGGCTCTGTAAGCTCCGTTCATAATGACCGGCGTCGCTGCATAATAAACATCTTTCACTTGTTCGTAGGTGTATCCTTCCATCAACCCTATAACTTCAGGAATTCTTTCAATCGACACGATCATATGGGGCCTGACGTCAATTTCCAATAAAGGTCTGAGAGAGGCTTCGGGCGCTATGATGAGCGCTTTGTCCTCTATCCCTTTTAAAAGATGTTTCGTTTGATTTAGCGAAGGCCCCGTTGAAGCCACAATGGCTGGTTTTCCTCTAAATTTATCGAATAAAAGATTAATCCCCGGATTGTCGATGATCTCGTTGATGTTTTCGAGCATATTTCGAACGCCGATCAAAGAGTCTTCGATGCTGTTTCCGAAGTTGTTCAAGCGGTAAGCACCGGCTTCGCGGAAGGCTTTTAGCACTCTCAAGTAATATTCTTTGCTGAGTTTCATCGAACTCGAATGAAAGATCGGCCGCATCGCCTTGAGCAAGACGACCAATTTCTGGTCGGCGGTGAACTTTTCCTGTAATCGGAGGAATAGGTTTTCCTCTTTTTCTCCTACCACGAAATGGAGGCTGAAAGCTTTTGCCATCGAGGCGTAGTCCAAGGTTTTCAGCGTCAGGTAGAAGATATCCATTTCTTTTTCCGCGATGATGAGATGGGTGGTTCCCGCTTTTTTCGCATAATCCCGCAGGAAGAGGTCCAGCTCATACCCTAACCCGATTCCTAAGTAAAGCGCCGCTTTGGCATTTTTAAGATTCAACTTTTCCATTTCGGAACGTGTGTCTTGTTCCGGGTCGGGTACCGCATAAAAAAAGCTTTTGCCGTCCGGTAAAAGAAGATTGAGGCGCGGCGGGTTTCCGGTGCTCACCACCTGATAGCTTCCGGTAAAGGCGTGCTTTTCGATCCGTTCCGCCAATGCGGGGTCTCGTTGCTTCAAGAACCTCAGATTACTCTCGAAAAATCCTTTGGCCGCCTTAACCGCTTTAACTGCGGCGGTTGGTTGATTCTTATTGTCGTTCGTTTTTTTTAGCTTTCGAAAGTTGCTCATCGTTACCTCCCGTATTTTGGCGGAATCGTTTTTTAATTTCTTCGATTAGCCGGGCATTCCCTTTTTTATTTATCGGCGAATAACCAAAGGCAAAAACCCCATGCCCAACAGCTTATACAAAACCCCATGCCCGACAGGCTATAAAGAAACCCCCATGCCCAACTAAAGTTGGGCGCTCCAAACAGGGCGCTCAAAACATTGGCGCTGCAAGGCGGGCATGCTCTTTGCCCTTTCGTTTCACAGTTCGCCGTACCATTCCCATTCGGTGATATCTTTCACGAGCCCGGCTTTTACCGGGTTCGAGCGAATGTAGGCTTTTGCTACAGAAAAATGCTTATCGTCACGGATATAGCGATCATAATATTCTTTTTGCCAGATAATCCCGGAAGTGTTTTCCCGAATATTTATCTCTCGGGTCGTTTTTTGTTTGAATGCTTTCATAAAGCGTGATAGCGTACTATTTTCGTTTATTTTTATCAAAAAATGGATATGGTTCGGCATGATTACCCAAACATAGATCATGTGGCCGCTTTTTAAAAGTTTTTCTTTGACAATTTGCGAGTTGCCGGAACTTTTTAAAAGGCATTTACCGTACCCTTTATCTGCAAATTGCTCAATCAACGTGATCCTTTTTTTCATTTTTTCGTCGGGGTTTGAGTTTTTTTCGACATCGACCGATCGGCGGATACTTTCGATTACTTTAATAGGCAGAGCATCGGCTAACCGAATCGTGACCAACTGGATCGCACTGACCCCGTCAAAATGGGGCAAGTATCCCCTTGAGTGCCATCTGGAATCTTCCATGCGATTTCCCCTTTTCGTTTTTTCTCAACGTGATCTCGATGATGATGCGCGTTTTATGCGCCGAGCTTCTTAGTGGGACGCTCCAAGGCACGCATGACCCTTGTTTTTGTTTGCGAAGGAACGGGGGCGAAACCCCCCATGCCCGACAGCTTATACAAACCCCTCATGCCCAACTAAAGTTGGGCGCTCCAAGGCGCT
>JAAYCF010000359.1 GCA_012744415.1 Thermotogaceae bacterium | reverse complement strand
CACACGCAAGGCGGTGAGTTCCAAGTTCCGGGTATACCGATGAAGTTCTCCGATACGGTTCCGGACGATCCGTGCACGGCGCCGATGCTTGGCGAACATAATCAGGAAATCTATCTTGGCTTGTTGGGGCTTTCTTGCCAGGAGTATATGGAAATGAAGGAAAAAGGAGTGATATAACCCGCTATGCAAGCTTTGAACTGGTATGAGGAAATGGGATTCGCGATTACGGTCAGTGATCAGAACGGCATCATTTTATATATGAACCAAAAGGCCTGTGCCAACAATGAAGCCAAAGGCGGCAACAACCTCGTGGGGAAAAACCTGTTCGACTGCCATCCGGCAAGGAGCCTTGATAAAGTCCGAGAACTTTACGAGAAACAGTTGACCAACGTGTACACGATCGAAAAAAAAGGAATCAAAAAGCTCATCTATCAAGCCCCTTGGTATGAAAACGGAGAGTTCGCCGGTGTCGTCGAACTATCTATCCCGATTCCTTTCGAAATGCCGCATTATATTCGGAAGTAGCTCTCTATGGCCGATACCGATAAAAAACGCGTCTGCTCGTTTTGGAACCAAGCCTCTTTTTATCAGATCTTTCCTGACCGTTTCGCGATCGGAAGAGGATTGACCGCCGAAGAGAAGTATCGTGACCAACGCTACCTCTACCCAGAACAACGCCTTGCGCGATGGACGGACATCCCCGTCAGAAACCCGAAAGGGAACCATCAACACCTCTTTTGGGGCGGCGACCTTCCCGGAATCACGGAAAGACTGGAAGAGATCCACGCGCTCGGATGCGATGTCCTCTACTTAACCCCTATTTTCCAAGCCGTTACCAACCACAAATACGACACCGTCGACTACTATCGGATCGATCCGGCTTTCGGAACGCTCGATGATTTTCGGGAACTGTGCAAAGAAACCCACGAACGGGGGATGCGCTTGATTCTCGATGGGGTTTTCAATCACGCGAGCCGTCAGTGCAAATGGCTGCTGGAAGGGCGCGAAGACTTTTTCTATCCCCTCGGAAAGGGAGAATACCGGTGTTGGGAGAATATCCCGAATCTGGTTGAAATCAATCTTGAAAACCCCGCGGTACAGAACGAGCTTTTTTTTAGTGAAAACAGCGTTCTGAAATATTGGTTGCGGGAAGGGGCGGACGGATGGCGGCTTGACTGCGCGCACGATTTAGGGCCGGAACTTCTGCAAAAGATCAATCGCGCGATGAAAGAAGCCTTTCCGGATTCATTGCTCATCGGAGAAGTGTGGAACTATCCGGCGGCCTGGCAGGACACGGGAATGGACGGAATTATGAACTACGCCTTCCAAGGCGTCGTTTACGACTATTTGTTAGGATATCTGGGAGCTTCCCAAGCGGGCGTGTTTCTGGAAGAGATGGCGAAGGAAACAGACGGGGCGTTTTTGTCCCGATGTTGGAATATGTGTTCTTCCCACGATGTGGAACGGCTTGGTACAACCCTTCCGAAAGAAGAGCTCGTGCGACAAGCCATCTTGCTCCAGTACACTTATCCGGGCGCGCCTTTTATCTATTACGGTGAAGAAAGGGGAATGACAGGCGGTTGGGACCCCGAAAACCGAGGCGCGGTGAACTGGGAAGAACCTGACCGGTTTCCGGAGCGTCGCGCGCTGATCGCGCGTCTCAACAGGCTGAGGAAAGAAAAACGGGCGCTGACCGAAGGGAGATTTGCTTCGGTAATCGTATCCGATGAACGGATTCTCGGTTTCAAACGGCGGACCGAAGACGTTTCCGAACAGTTGATCGTTTTGATCAACGCGACAGCGGATCCAATCGAGACACGGGTTTACCTCAGAGACGGATGGGTGATGGGCGGGACACAAATCTTCGATCTGGACACCGGCGAAGCCTACCGAAGCTACGCGGAACAGTTTGTCACGACTTTGGCGCCTTACCAATATCGGATACTCGAACCGCAAATTCGCTATGACTGCGAACGGTACACCCCCTACAAACGCGTTCCCCGGAAAACCGGACCTTTTGAGCGGTGAGACGATTGTTGTTGGAACGTTATCGAAGGACCGCCCGATCTTAAGTCAAAGTCGTAAAAATAGAGATTCTAGAGTCACGCCTGTTCGGAGCGCCGATATTTATGTCGGCTTAGTATGTCGTAAAATTTTACGAATGTGGTTAAACAACTGGTTATTCGGAATGGCGCTCTGTAAGAAGCCCGTGAAGCGAACCTGAAAGCGCACCTACTGGAAACACGTAGCTGCCGCGCTCCAAAACCGTTATTTCCCACGGTTCTCTTATTTTTACGACTTTAGTTTGCAGAAGGATTCTCGTTTTTCCTAAGAAGCTGAAAAAAGCGTTTCGCAAACAAAGGAGCCCAGTTTAAAAAAGGAGTGTTTGTGTGAAAATCTTCCCGGATTGCCTACCTTGCCATATCCGGCAGGTAGAACGTGTTCTTGATCGCCTTCAAATGCCGGCGAAAGAAACATTCCTCATCTATCAGAAAGTATTCCAAGCGCTGTCTGATTGCCCGAGCGATATCACTCCGGTGGAACTGGCGGCCATTGTTTATACGGAAGTTGAACGGCTGACCGGTATCCAAGACCCCTATGAACAAGAAAAAGAACTCTCTAACAAAGTGGCTTTTCAAATCCTGTCCCATTTGAGAGAAACGATGTCGTTTTCGGAACAACCTCTTTCTTTTTTCGCGCTAATGACGGTTGTGGCGAACCAAATCGATTGCGGCGCTTTTCAAGTGGACCTATCTCAACTGCAACGCCGATTTGTCGAAACGCTTCAAAATTCTCGTTTCCACATGGATCGATTTGAAGGATTTGAAAAAAAGCTACGCGGGGCGAAGACTTTGCTCTATCTCTTAGACAACGCGGGAGAGGTTATCTTCGATCTATATTTTATGCAAAACATCAAGAAACAGTATCCGCAGATCAAGATCTCGGCGGCTTACCGTTCTGAACCGATGATCAACGATGTGACGGAACGGGATTTACGGTCTGTCGAACAGGCGTTAAAAGAAGGAATCGACCTATTCAATTCCGGTTCCCCGTATCCCGGAATCCTTTTTCCGGAAGTCAGCGAGCTCTTTAAAAATCGATTTGAACACGCCGACCTCATCCTCTCCAAAGGTCAGGGGAATCTGGAAGGTCTCTTTGATCGGCGCAAACCCAATCTATATTTCGGGTTGATGGTCAAATGCCGGTCGATATCCACTCTTTTGGGGATTCCGGTCGGGGCTTTAGTTTTCTCCAATTTTGCGGATTAACGCCTATCCGGTT
>JAAYCF010000358.1 GCA_012744415.1 Thermotogaceae bacterium | reverse complement strand
GTCAACAGCAATACCGGGAACAGAAAAAACCAGAACAACGCCTCCGATTCCCGGATATTCGACAAGAATACGGCCTTGAAAAATCGGAAGTTCATTAGTCCCGCAACCTCCTTCCCGTTTTTGCCAAGAAAACATCTTCCAAGTTTGGGCGGCGAATGTTGATATCGTTGAGGATAATAGACTTTTGGCTTGCCCATTTCATCAACCTTTCAAGATTCCCATAAAGGTCTTTGGTCGGAAAAACGACCTTATCTTCTTCCATCTCGACCGGTTCTTCATCCCAGGAGTTGAGCTCGGCGATATCCTCCGGGCTCATCTTGCAGGAAAACTCGATATAATTCCGTTCCCCCAACTTCGTAATATGGCCTTCCGGCGTATCGATCGCCATGATTTTGCCGTGATCCAGAATGCACACGCGATCGCTCAATCTTTGCGCTTCCTCCATGTAGTGGGTCGTGAGGAAAACGGTTTTCCCGCGGGCTTTCAGGTTTTCGATGATATCCCAGATATTTCGGCGGGCCTGCGGATCCAACCCGGTCGTCGGTTCATCCAAAAACACGAATTCCGGATCGTTGATAAGCGCGCATGCGATAGCCAATCGCTGCCTCTGGCCACCTGATAGCTTTTCGGCGTAAGCGTTTTTCTTCTCCTCAAGAGAAACGAAACCGATTACGTCATCGACGGGAAGAGATTTCTCAAAGAAAGATGCGAATAATGCCACCGTCTCTTTGACTTTCAGATGAGGAATAAATGCAGTCGTTTGCAGTGAGACGCCGATCTTTTCTTTTGTTCTCCGATCAACATGCTTCATCACTTTGCCAAAATACCGGATCTCTCCCTCGTCGGCTTTTCGAATCCCTTCGATGATTTCGAGCGTCGTGGTTTTTCCCGCCCCATTCGGGCCTAATAGGGTGTAAACCTCTCCGCGGTTCACGTCAAAAGAAATGCCATCCACCGCTTTAACGGCTTGAAAATACTTCTTTAGGTTTTTCACTTCCAATATCGCTTCCGGCACGTTATCCCTCCATTATCACCAGAATGTAAAATGGTTCGGTAGATGAATGAAAATCATTATTCACCAACGATCGATCCCGGTGGATATTATCATAAAGTTAGCCGATAGTCAATGGAATTAATAAATTCAACGCGGCCAGATCATCCGGAACAAGAAAACACGCATACTTCGACATAAGGAAGAAAATGACGCGCGTTTTACGTTTTTTTCCTCAGGAAACCATCTAAATCGGATATCAGAAATTTGGTTTTTCCACGGCTTTTGAGTACAATAGAAGGTGTAGAAAACAGTAAACTGTATAAGGAGGGAAATTCGTGAGCTTATTCGAAAATGCATTGAAACAATTCAACAAAGCGGCTGACATCATGAAGTTGGACGCGAACATGCGGGAAGTCCTTTCTCAACCGAAGAGGGAACTTACTGTTAACTTTCCGGTAAAAATGGATGACGGGAGTATCAAAGTGTTTACCGGTCACCGCGTGCAGCACAATGTCGCCCGAGGCCCTGCGAAAGGGGGCGTCCGCTATCACCAGGATGTTACCTTGGACGAAGTCAAAGCCTTGGCGTTCTGGATGACGTGGAAGGGCGCCGTCGTGGGGATTCCCTACGGTGGTGGAAAAGGCGGCGTGAAAGTTGATCCGTCTCTTCTTTCTGAAGGAGAATTGGAGAGGCTTTCCAGAAGGTACTTCTCGGAAATCCAGGTCATTATCGGGGAAAAAACGGATATTCCTGCTCCTGATATGAATACGAGCGGCAAGATTATGGGTTGGTTCATGGACACGTATAGCATGAACGTTGGAGAACCCGTTCTGGGAATCGTCACGGGAAAGCCGTTAGAACTCGGCGGCTCTCTCGGAAGGACTGAAGCGACCGGCCGGGGCGTCCGCGTATGCACCGAAGAAGTCGTCAAGTATTTGACAGACAAGGGAACAGTCAGCAAACCGATGAACCAAATGAGAATCGCGGTTCAAGGATTTGGAAATGTCGGGCAATATACGGCGAAGCTCATCTCTGAAGAACTCGGCGCAAAGATCGTCGCAATCAGCGATATCTCTGGCGGATTCTATAAAGATTCCGGATTCGACGTAAACGACCTGATGGCCTACTGCGCGAAGAACAAAGTCATTAAAGGCTATCCGAATGCCGATCGCGAGATCTCGAACAACGAACTTCTCTGCTGTGATGTCGATATCTTGATACCCGCCGCTTTGGAGAACCAAATCACCGCCGCTAACGCGAATGACATTCGAGCCAAGATCATTGTCGAAGCAGCGAATGGCCCCATCACTCCGGAAGGAGACGAGATCCTTCTGAAGAAAGGCGCCTTTATCGTACCCGACTTCTTAGCTAATGCCGGCGGTGTCACCGTCTCTTATTTCGAATGGGTACAGGGTATGCAATGGTATTTCTGGGATATCGACGAAGTGAGAAAAGCCTTACACAGACTTATGAAAAAAGCCTTTGCCGATGTGGCGGGTGCGAAAGAAAAGTATAACACCGATATGCGTTCGGCCGCTTACGCGGTTTCGATCGAAAAAGTGGCGACGGCTACGAAGTTAAGAGGGATTTACCCCTAAGCATCCGTAGAAGGAATAAAGGGGCGAAAGCCCCTTTTTTTGTTTGTTTGTCCTTCTCTGACCCAACCGATTGTGATATACTTCGGCGTGTCGAAATTTGAGGGAGGGAGTCCATTGATAACGGTTATTGTGCTTACGATCTTCGTCATCACCTACGCTTTGATTATGCAGGGGAAGTACCCCCGATCGGTCGTGGCTTTCGCGGCCGGAATCATCATACTGTTGTTGAAGATTTCTCCCGAACTAACGGTGGAATCGGTGGGGGAGTACGTGGATTTCAACACCATCGGGCTGCTTCTGGGAATGATGATCATCGTCGGCGTGTTGAAGTCGACCGGTTTTTTCGAGTACGTGACGGCTTGGATCGTAAAAATCTCCAAAGGCCGGATGCTGCGCATCACGTTATTGATGTTAATCGCAGGCGCGCTTCTATCAAGCATTCTGGACAACGTCACCACTATCCTGGTCTTTGCCCCAATCGTCTTTCTCATTGCTGATTCGATACAGATCAACCCGACACCGCTCATACTCGCCTTGCTATTCTCCGCGAATATCGGGGGGACAGCCACGATTTTGGGGGATCCCCCCAACCTGCTCATCGGCAGCGCGGCGAATGCCGGATTCATCCAGTTTTCTTCGGTGATGTTATGGCCGACGTTGATCGTTCTGGCCGTTTTCATCCTCTATTTTCGAAGAAAGAACGCTTATATCGCGAAAATCCCTTCCGAAAAACTGGAGCGTCTGCTGTCCATCGACCCTTCGAAAGCGATCACCAATGAAAAATTGTTCAAACAGAGCCTGGTTGTTTTCGTTTTCGTCATCCTCGGATTTCTTCTCCACTCCGTCTTAGGGTACGAGCCTTCTTTGATTGCATTGAGCGGCGCAATCGCCATACTCATTCTGGGAAAAGGGAATTTCCAGACGATCTCCTTGGAGATCGAATGGGAAACAATCTTCTTTTTCATCGGGTTGTTCGCGTTGACCCGCGCCCTCAAGGATGTCGGCGTTACCGGAGCCGTGGCGACGGCCATCTCGCAGATGCAGGTCTCCCCGATCTTTATCGTCTTGACCGTTTTATGGGTATCCGGTTTACTCAGCGGTATCATCGGCGCCGTCCCTATTACGACAGTTTTCATCCCGATCGTGCAGTCGCTTCAAGGTACGATTCCGAATAGTTATGAACTTTGGTGGGCTTTGGCGTTGGGAGCCAGTTTGGGCGGGAATACCTCTTTTAGCGGGGCGGCGGCGAATATGGTCGCTGTCGGGTTGGTTGAAAAGAACTATAAAGATAAGGTAAAATACGGGGCTTTCCTTAGGGAAGGCATCGTTGTGAGCTTGATCGGCTTGACGGTGGGGACGGCCTACTTGGCGATTCGTTGGTTTATGCTATAATCCTAAAAGGAATCGTAAAGGAAAGGAACGGGATAAGATGCATGATATATCCTTTCAATCATTGATCAACACACTCGACCTCTTTTCCACCGGTGTCGCGATCGTCAATCAGGAAGGTCGCTTCTTGTTTTGGAACAGCGGGGCCGCATTAATAACGGGGCACACCGCTGATAAGGTCGTCGGGCAAACCTTTGATCAGGCGTTGACGATGGTCGACATCTTCGGTAAAAAAATCACCTTCTCCCTATTCTTGGAGATGCATCAACTGCGTGGTAACTCCGCATCGCTCGAAGTATGGATCGAGAACCAGGAAGGGATATTATCGCATGTCAGGCTTTACAGCGCCCGATTGACGGACGGCGAGGGAACCCATCAGGGGTTTGCGATGATCTTGCACGATGTGATCATCGAAGAGGTGTTGGGCGATGCGCTCGCGAAGGTCTCGGAACAAGCCCATATTGATGCGTTAACGAAACTCTTTAATAAAGATACGCTCATAGAGGATCTACAAACCCATATCGAAAATGTGAAGCGCGCGAAGTATCAGGTCGGGGTCGTTTTTATGGACATCGATCGATTCAAAAGCATCAACGATCGCTTCGGGCACATCACCGGGGATTCGGTGCTCTCTTTGTTCGGCAAGCTCATACTCGCCAGTATCCGTAAAGGCGAAAGGGCTTACCGGTTTGGAGGAGACGAGTTTGTGGTGGTCTTGCTCATCGATTCACAGGAGGATCTGCTCCGTTTCACCCAGCGGTTCGAACGCGCGTTGTATGAAACGAAATTTCCGGTGACCCTGGACGTCACCGTCGGTTTCTGGGTCGTACTCGG
>JAAYCF010000357.1 GCA_012744415.1 Thermotogaceae bacterium | reverse complement strand
TGGGGGCGGAAGATGCCAATCAGGCGACGAACAAGAACAACGAAATCGTCCTCACAGTCAACGAAGGGGCCGAAGAGGCTTTACGCCAGTTTAAAACCATAACGGAAAAGATAGATATCATCGTTACGGAAGTGCAAAACCTCACTTTGACCGTTGAACAACAAAGCGCGGCGACCGATGAAATGTCGATGGCGATGAATTCTTCAACGGCTGCCGTATCAGAAATTAATGAAGAGATTAAGGCCGTGACGGCCTCTGCTCAAGCTCAAAAAACAAGCGCCAGTAATATTTTGCAAACGGCAGACGGGTTAAAACGCTTAGGGGAAACACTTGCCGATAATGTGAAGCAATTTCAGTTATAGCAAGGGGCGATTTATCCAAAAGCGCGCGTAAGCGCGCTTTTTTCGCGTGATAGCCGGCTTGGGGGATATCGAAAAGAAGGCTCACCGGTAAGCGTTTCCCGTGCCCTCTCCTGGTGAAGTGTTATAATCGAATACTTCCTCGAAAGCGAGATGATTCGTATGAAACAAAGGATTGTATTCGTTACGATAGCGTTGACCCTCCTGATGAGCACCGTCATTCTTGCCTTAACCCAACCGGTGCTGGTGGTGAAAACCTCACTTGTGAAAAAAGGCTCTTCTTACTTGGCGCTGCTCTCCTCGCCCGACCTTGAAGAAATTCGTCTAACCGATGACATGTTCCAGATTTCTTTTCCCCGCGTCTGCGAAATGACGGAAATGATCGGGTTCACGCACCATACCGCAGCGATGAAGGCGGAGATATACCTCATCCGCCCAAACCAGAACACACCCGAAAAGGTGAAAGACGGGGCGGTATTAGAAGGTTTTTCTCCAGATGGCAAGTATCTCTTGTATTCGAATGCCTCCGCGTCACCTTCCCTTTGGGCGATGGATATCCAAACGAGGCAGGAAACCCGCCTGACTTCCGGACTCGCCGTCAGCTCTGCCGTTTGGTCTCCTGATGGGCAATGGATTGCCTTTTCGGTATTAACCTCCTCAGGACGGAACGATCTGTACCTGATGAAATGGTCGGATCGATCAATCGAGCGATTGACCCAAACGGCGCAAATCGATGAATTCTACCCCGTATTCACCTCCGAATCCGATTACTTAGCTTATATGTCCAATCGCACGGGAGAGTGGATATTGGAGTACTTTAACCTCGAGACGCGCGTTCAATACCAAACCCAGATTCGCGGAATGTACCCGCTTCTCTCCGCTGACGATTCCGAAACCGTGGTCGAGGAAAACGGCCGCATTCTCCTTTGGAAGACCTCCGGGAAGGAGTTCTCGATCTTGGCGGAAGGGCAGAATGCCGCCTGGATCACGCAAAAGGCGGCCTCGCGATTTCTGAATGCTCAGGGGATATCGGAAACCGGAACGATCTTAGCCCAAGCGACGATCGGCGCGCAAGGCGGGATCGTTTCCGCCGAAGGCACGGTTCAGGTGACTATCCCTTCCGGCGTATTGGAGGGCCCGACGAATGTTACTCTCAAAGAGGCAGCGTCTATCCAACCGGGTATGCGGATCTTCGATTTCGAACTCCCCGGGGCGCCGGAGTTGTTTCCGGATTGGGTTACGTTGGAATATACCGTACCGCCGAACGCGGATCCGAAGCAGGTGTTCGCGGTCGAAGAAATAACCGATGGAATCTGGTGGGTAGCGCCATCCGAGTATGATCCCAAGACTCGAACCCTTCGAACCAAAACCGTCCACTTCTCAAAGAAGGGATTTATTTCCGAGATTTCTTCTTCTGATATGCGGAAAATTTTTAGTGGTTCTGTCGGCGGTTTCGCGACCGCCGGGACGATCATCGTACTAACCGGCTCGACTGCGATCACCCTTCCTGTATTGGGAGCCATAGCCGCCGGAGCGGTGCTTTTTGGCGCGACGGAAATCGCGAATCCGTTGATGGACAGAGCTTACGAAATCGCTTACGGCCTCGACCATACGGTGGCGATCGGCAACCAGTTTAACGTATCGTGGACGGGGGATGCGAAAAACAATAGTTATCTTCACACAGATCGAACGATGGTTTGCATCGATCGTCAAACGAAAAAAATACTTCTTTGGATGGATGAGCCGAATATCACGCCGCAGCAGCGCGCGGCGGCGATGACGGCCTTATTTCCAGGGTCAACCGTCGCTTTATTGCATCTGCCGAAAACCATTATCACACTCGCGGCGGAAGCGCAGGAGATAAAAGAGTATTATGCCTTCAACGGATACGCCTGTCCGCCTTCGACGGATATATGGGTGCACACGTCGGACGCATGCGGTTACTGGGATGGCACAAAACTCCATGTGGACTCCGATTACGTACAGAACAACCAGGCGGACACGAAAGCGTCGCGAAGGGTTGTCATTGCCCACGAGTACTGGCACAGTGTTTATCAATTCAACCAATACACCCCGAACTTCCCCTGGCTTGATGAATGCCTGGCGACCACGTTCGAAAGCGAGGCCTTAAGCGATGCCGATGTCCTCTATTATCATTACGGCCCCTCTTTGCTGCCTTTGAGCGAGCGGTTTTACGATATGTATCCGGCGGAAAAGTTGGCGCAGACCTTAAGAACCGGTTTTGTTCTGGACGGGTCGGAAGGGTTCGATGCGCATCGGGTTAAGAGAGGGTACCATCTTTGGGCGTGGGGAAAGTTCCTACTACATACCCAAGGGCACGATGCCATCCGTTCTATGTTAAAAAACACCATGGATACCGGGTTTCTTTCCACAGAATTTTCGCTCTTTTGCCGTTCTCTACTTACTAAAGACCTGGAATTGGAAGAAAACGCCTTAGCGAGCATCCCGAAAACACCGCCGCTGGAATATGTCACGAAAACCGGATGGCCATTTTTGAAGGTGTCCAAATTTCTTGACTCCGGGATCGTTACGGTGGGTAACGCGGGCGCCGCGTATGCTTCCGGTGTTTCCATAAAACCCAGTCCGCTTTCGATGACGATAAGAAATATCAAAGCTAAAGCCCCCGCCGTCGAATCGCCTCTTGTCGTTCGCCGATCAGCGCCGGATAAAAACGAAGATATCATCGCACTCCACCCGACGAAGATGGATGCCGCTACGGCGCGCCGATCGATGGACGATGTGGAGATCGGTACGGGATGGGTGGTCGTTCCTAGGGATTGGGTCAAGAGTTTCGGGACGAACGAGATTGTCATTCCGGTCGCTTTCATTCATAAGGCTGTCAAACAGACCTGGAAAGAGTATTTCGGATATGGAGACAATCCAATGTATTGTTACTTTTTGTTACCCCCAAAAGACTTGCAGATTATCCCCGCCGGTGCTCAGTTGACCTTGCGATGGGCGGAACCGGAATTTGGAGCGGGACTGTCTGCCGAACGATGTTTAAAGGGATATCGGTTATTTGCGCAAAAAGGGAATCATGCGCCGGTTTCAGTACAGATGGAAATAAAGCCGACCCAAACGTCACTCCTGCTTAATTCCGCGTCTTTTGAGGGTTACGATAAGATTGGAATCGCTTGCGAGGACCTTTACGCGCAGTCTGACGGTAAAACGAATCTGCTTTCTCCAGTTGCCTGGATAGAGTTAAAAACCGGAAAAGGGGTTTGGGTATTACAATCAGAAACTTACAACTACCAGTTAGGACGCGAGTACTTTGACGCAGAAATAGGGAGTACCAACCAGGGAGCTTATGAAGACGGTTGTTTCGCCTATCGCATCAATATGGGAGCCGGACAGGCGAGAACCTCTGTAGAAATCACGGCGAAGGATACCTTCTGTTCCTTTTGGTCAAGAAAAGGGGAGATTTCAAAGTTTCTCCATACCTGGACACCGCTACCGAAACAACTGACTCCAGGACAGACAGTCACCGTTCAGTTAGGGACGGCTGACGACGGTTGTTCCGGAAAGTACAGCCCCATCTTCAACGCCGAAACGCGGTTTCAGGCGACAGGGTACGATATCTATGAAGTGGATGCGGGAGGTACCTTTGGTAAAACGAGCGGTTCGTTTACCTGGGTGAACAGACTGCAAAAACAATACGAGTGGGTGGTTCCGCAACCGGATGCGCTGCAATTAAGCGCGCCGGAGTCTCATCCGATGACGGTTGTGATCTCTTTCGACAATGACTGTTCCGGGGCGGTCACCGGCAGCTATACCTATCGCTATGTCTTCCGCGCGCAATGAAAAGATTGCTGCCATAGGGCCTGATTGCGCGCCACTAAAATACGCAACGAGGGGAACCAACGAATTGTTTCCGGCGAAGGGTTACGGACCTGCCGGGAAGTCTTTGACCGCCCGAAAACCCAGATACCCCATGCGCGCGTACTTTCGCCTCGGCCACACGCCGCCGTTGTAAGCGATCACATAGGCCTGGGTTGCGCTTTCCGATTCGGCCGTCCACCAATAGATGATCATCGAATGGGGGTTCCAGAGAGGGGTTTCTTTGTCCGGCGGAATTTGATAAGTCGTCTTTTTCGTGACGGGGTCCCAAACCCCTCCGGCGTTTTCGTTACGGCGCGTGAGCGAAGAAACGGCCTCTTCGATCGTCGGTAGCCGCCATATATCGACAGGAGAAGATTCAAGCGTCAAACCGTCTTCCGAAAGGTAGCGGCAGATCTCCGTCGCCTGGTCCCAGTCGGTTCCTTTTTCGGGCCACCCGGGTCCTTGAGGCGCCCAAATCAGCGTCGTTTGGGCGTTTTGAAGGGTTCGGGCCCCGAAATCGCCATCATTGAACCGATTAACGACGCGGATATAGTCCGGGATTCCGAAAAGCAACAGAGTCGCGAGAGGGGGAACGAGGGCGACCCAGAAGGCGATTTTTCTAGGGAGCGGTCTTCCGAACCAGTAAAGAAAAGCGAAAACGATCCCGGGGATAACCAGCAAAAGCCCGACGACTTGGAAGGAAAAGCCGCCGAAGAGAAGCGCGAAAAAGAAACTCAGGAGAAGAAAAAGAACCCCCCCCACTCTTCCCCAGCGAATCCCAATCAACGTAAGCAAGAGGAAGGCAAAAGGGAAAGACAAATATTGAACCCCCATCATCGCCAGGTTATCGATCAAGGAAGGGTGATACCATCCTTCGTGGAAGTTTTCTAGAATACCCCAATACATCCATAGGGTCGCTATCCCGGTGGAGAGAAGAACCCCCGACCACCCCAAAAGTCGCCTGATCCTTTCTTTCATAGCCCCCTCCCTTTTTCTTTTGAATTTACCGATTTTCTATATAGACGGAATCGCTTGAAAGTTCGAATTTTTCAGCTAACTTTTTTCCAAAAACGCGATAGATCAGGATACCGGATAAAAAAAACTCAAAACACCCGATCGGTTTATAAGATAAATTTACAGGGCTTTTACAATTTGGGAGAGAGGAACCCAGACAAGGGCTTGAAATATGGCAAGATTTATGATAGAATCACTCCGCTTTCGACAAGACAGCGGTCGGGCTGCTAGCTCAGCTGGTAGAGCACATGACTTTTAATCATGGGGTCCTGGGTTCGAATCCCAGGCGGCTCACCAATTTTTTTTGCGAGAGTGGCGGAATTGGCAGACGCGCTGGACTTAGAATCCAGTGGGAAGAAACTCCTTTATGGGTTCAAGTCCCATCTCTCGCACCAAGCGCGGAAATAGCTCAGTGGTAGAGCATCTGCTTGCCAAGCAGGGGGTCGCGGGTTCAAATCCCGTTTTCCGCTCCAATAGAAGGGCCTTTAGGGCCCTTTTTTGTTACCGCGGGGGTCGAACGAATCGATAAATCGCCTATGGTATAATTGCTTTCTGAACACACCCACCGAGGAAGTGAGAGCGTATGAGTCTATTTTCAAAGTTGTTTGATAAAAACAAAGGGTACATCAAGCGGTATACCCGTATCGCCGAAACGGTGGCATTGCTCGAACCGGAAATAGTCGGCAAGACGAACGAAGAGTTGGTCGCATCGGCGGCCGAGTTGAAAGCGCGTATTCGAGAGACGGAGATCCCCGAAGGCAAGAACCGGTACGATTTCTTGGACGAATATGTGCCGGAGGCCTTCGCGTTGGTTCGAGAGACGGCCAAACGCGTGATCGGCCAACGCCCGTTCGATGTCCAGGTTATCGGCGCAGCCGCCTTGCACGAGAGCAAGATCGCGGAAATGAAGACTGGGGAAGGAAAAACCCTCGTCGCGACCATGCCGGTCTTTCTTAACGCCTTAACCGGCAAAGGGGTCCATATGGTCACCGTTAACGATTATCTCGCCCGTCGCGACGCAACATGGATGGGTCCGATCTACAAAAGCTTAGGGTTGACGGTTAGTGTCATCAACAATCAAAACACTTCCTATGAAGTGGTTTGGGAAGATGATGACCGTTTCAAAACGGCCCTATCGAAAGATTTACGGGCTTGGCCGAAGGATTTTACCGGAGAGATTCTATCGAGAGGGCAGATCCTGGTTGAGGGTCTCGATGCTTTTCGCGTAAAACTGGAACCGATAGATCGAAAGCAGGCGCTGGAAAAGGACGTCGTCTATGGAACGAATAACGAGTTCGGGTTCGACTACCTTCGGGATAACATGGTCTACGAAGCCGAGGCTAAGGTGCAACGAAATCACTTTTACGCGATCGTCGATGAAGTGGACAGCATCTTAATCGACGAAGCTCGAACGCCGTTGATCATCTCCGGAGCCACGAAAGGCACTTCCCAAATCTACAACGTATTCGCGCGGATGGCGACTGGGTATCAGAAGGATGTCGATTTCACCAAGGACGAAAAGAGTCGGACAGTCACGCTAACCGAGGAAGGGGTAAAAAAGGCCGAAAAGCTCCTCAAGATTGACAACCTCTACGACGCCACGAATATTGATCAGCTGTATCACATCTTAAACGCGCTGAACGCGATCGAACTGTATAAGAAGGATGTCGACTATATCGTCAATGAAGAAGGGGAAGTCATTATCGTGGACGAGTTCACGGGGCGCTTGATGCCGGGCAGACGCTTCAGCGGCGGACTTCACCAAGCGTTGGAGGCGAAAGAGCACCTGCGCGTGCAGGAAGAATCGTTGACCTATGCGACCATCACCTTTCAAAATTTCTTCCGGATGTACGAAAAGTTGGCGGGGATGACCGGTACAGCCAAGACGGAAGAGGAAGAGTTCGAACAAATCTATGTGACGGATGTCGTCGTTATTCCGACCAATATGCCGATTGTGCGCGAAGACCATGATGACGAGATCTACCGGTCGCAGAAAGAAAAGTATATTGCCATCCTCAAAGAGATAACCGAGCGTCACAAGAAGGGACAGCCGGTTCTGGTCGGTACCACCTCAATCGAAAAGAACGAATTTTTATCTCGGGAACTCACGCGCTTGGGACTGCCGCACCAGGTATTGAACGCCAAGTACCATGAAAAGGAAGCCGAGATCATTGCGTTAGCCGGAGAAAAAAACGCCATCACCATCGCGACGAATATGGCCGGCCGCGGAACCGACATCAAGTTGGGCGAAGGGGTCGTGGAGTTGGGAGGTCTGTGCGTGTTGGGAACCGAGCGCCACGAAGCGCGTCGGATCGACAATCAGTTGAGAGGACGCTGCGGACGGCAAGGCGACGCGGGGAGCTCGAAGTTCTTTTTAGCCGTGGATGACGATTTGGTTCGCATCTTTGGAGGAGAGCGGATCGGCAAGATTATGGACTTTGTCAAGATCGAGGAAGGGGAGCCGATCGCGCATCCGCTGTTGAGCACGTTGATTGAGCAGGCGCAAAAACGCGTGGAGGGCCTTCATTTTTCGACACGAAAGTACTTGCTCGAACTCGATACCGTCATGGACTCGCAACGTAAAGAAATCTATGAACACCGAGATTGGATTCTTTCGGAAGAGGATCTTTCCGAACACCTGAAAGAGATCTATCACGATATTACTGACCGACGGATCGGGCAGTATTGCAGCACGAGCGATTGGGATCTGGAAGGGTTGCTTCAAAACCTTAAACTTTTTCCCATCGATTTTGAAGAGATAAAAAGCCGCTCTTTCAATCGGAAGGAAGAGGTTGCAGAATTTATCCTTAAGAAATTTATGGAAGCTTATCAAACCAAACGGGAGGAGATCGGCCCCGACTTCATCGGACTGCAAAAATATCTGTTGTTGCGCGTGGTCGATGAACGATGGCGAAAGCACTTGGAAAGCATCGAAGGGTTGAAGGAGGGGATCAGTCTCCGGGCATACGGGCAAAAAGACCCGGTACTGGAATTTAAGCGGGAATCTTTCATCCTTTTCGAGGAGATGACCGATGCGATCTACGACGATATGGCGAATCTCTTATTGAGAGTCCGGGTCACGACCAAATACGAAGAGGAGACGAAGAAATCCCAGAAGGAAATCGACGATCTCAGTTATCGGCACGACGAGTTCGACACCTTCAACCGAAAACAACGGCGAAAGTCTGAGGACAAAACGGCGTCATCTCATCGAAGAATGAGAGTGAAGAGGTAATCCCATGATTCCCTATGAGATAAAAAGCGAATACGAAGAGAATCTCCGCAAGTTCGGAGAGCTGTCGAACCTGTTTGATCT
>JAAYCF010000356.1 GCA_012744415.1 Thermotogaceae bacterium | reverse complement strand
TTTTCTCTAAACCAAACGAAAAGGAACAATAAAAGAAAGGGCATGCCCGACTAAAGATCGGGCGCTCCACCTTCGGGCATGGTTTTTTTTCTCCAAACCAAACGAAAAGGAACAATAAAAGAAAGGGCATGCCCGACTAAAGATCGGGCGCTCCAAAAAAAGTGCTCCAATCTTCGGGCGCTAGACGATCGCGCCTATTGACAATCCAACGAAAAAACCGACTTTCGCCGGTTTTTTTCTTCTCTTCAGACTTCTTACTGTATCGGATACGAAACAAACACGCTTCCCTGTCCGGGGATATACAGGTAGAGAGCGACCGATGACCCCTTCTTTAAAGCTTTTTCGATTTGGTCGAAGGCCTCCAAAGTTTTGACCGTTTGCCGATTAATAGATATCAAAACCGCGTTTTTCCTAATCCCCAGTTGGTAAGCGGCGCTATCCGCATCCACCTCGGATATGAGAAGCCCTTCCACGTTATTCGGAATCGACAGTTCAGAGCGCGTGCTCGCAGTCAAAGGCGCAACGGTAAATCCGAGTATTTCAGAAACGATTGTCTCTTCCGTCGGTTTCACCGTTATTGGCGCGGAAGCCGCGGTCTCGGTGTCTTCCAACTCCGAAAGCGTAACCGAGAAAGCCATCTTTGACCCATTTCTATCGATCTCCAAGTTCACTATGTTGCCTATCTTCTCCGTTCTAACCATACTCACCAGGTGATCGGCGTCTTCTACGATAGCGCCGTTGACGCTCACGATAATGTCTTGCGGTTGCAGTCCAGCCGCTTCCGCAGGCGAATTTTTCTCCACTTCGACGATGAGGGCTCCTTTGTTGTTTTCAAGGTTCAACGCATTCTTTGTATCCTCATCGATACTGACGATACGAACACCAAGGTAGGCTTTTTTCAATTTGCCAAAGGTGATCAGATCATCGAGAAAGTTTTTAACTTTGTTGATGGGGATCGCGAAACCGAGGTTAACGCCTTCCATCGGGTTAATGATGGCGGTATTGATACCGATGACCTCCCCGTGGATATTCAAGAGGGGTCCCCCGCTGTTTCCGGGGTTGATAGCGGCGTCCGTCTGAATCAGATCCGTGTAGGTCGTTTGGGTATCATCGACTTGGATGGTTCGGTTCAACGCGCTGACAACGCCAAGGGTAACCGTATGTTGGAAACCGAGAGGATTGCCGATAGCGATCGCCCATTCACCGATCTGCAAAGTGGAAGAGTCCCCAAAACTCAGGTAAGGAAGCATATTGGAGTCCATTTCTTTGATTTTGATCACGGCAATGTCCGATTCCGCGTCGCCGCCGACGTACTCGGCTTCGTAAACGGACTTATCCAACATCGTCACCTGGATTTTATCAGCGTTCGCCACCACGTGGTAATTGGTAAGAATATGGCCCTCTTCGTCGAAAACAAAGCCCGAACCGACTGTTTTTTCTGTTCGATTGCGGTTATATCCGAAGGGATCCATACTATCCCCAAAAAAACGTCTGAAGAATTCGTCAAAAAACGGATCGGTCGTTACCGTTCGGGAAGAAACAACATCTATCTTGACGACGGCATCGGCGGTCGTTTTCACGACTTCTACAACCGGATTCTGATAACCCGGATTCACGTAAGCGAACACAGAAAGATTCAAAGTCATAA
>JAAYCF010000041.1 GCA_012744415.1 Thermotogaceae bacterium | reverse complement strand
GGCATTTTAGGCAATGGCCTTCGGTGATACCCCCGTGTAGTTCGATGATTGTCCGACTACCGGCTTTCTGATGAAGACCATCGATGTTTTGCGTCAGGAGCATCTTCAAAAGCCCTTTCTCTTCGAGAAGCGCCAACAAATGATGCGTCTGATTCGGTTCGATCGAATCAAAACGGTAGAGCTCTTCTTTGGCAAAACGATAAAAATAAGCGGGGTCTCGGCGAAAATAGTCGAAATCGAAAACACGGTTTCGATCCCATCGCGCGTAAATGCCGTCCGGGCTTCGGAAGTCGGAGATACCGCTTTCTGTACTGACCCCCGCTCCGGTCAGAACAACCAGGCACCGCGATTCTAAGATATACCGAATCACTTCTCGAATCTGATTATCCAAGGAGAGGCGCCTCCCCCGCGTATTTCTTGCCCATTTTTCTCCCCAAATAGATAAATGGGGTATCGCAGAGGGCGATCACGAATTTGTACAAGTAGGTCGTCAGAACGATCTGCCACCACATATCGATCGGGTATAGGCCGAGGAAGGCGATCGCGCAGAAGATCAAGGTATCCGCTATCTGGCTGACGGAGGTCGCGAAGTTGTTTCGCCACCAGAGGTGACGACCTTTTAAGAGGTCCTTCCATTTGTGATACAACCAGACATCCAGGAATTGGGAAACAAAATAAGCCGTTAAGCTGCCCAACGCGACCCGCGGCATCAGTGAAAACAAAGCGGAGAGATGCGGGGAGGCGAAATCCTCGGGATGCGGTGTGAACCACAAAGCCATCTGCATGTAGAACGTCATGAAAAGCAAGGCGGAAAACCCCAACCAGACCCCTTTATTTGCCGCTTTACGACCATAGGTTTCGGATAAGAGATCGGTCGTTAGATAGAGACTGCCGTAGAGTACGTTGCCGAGGGTGGTGGTCAACCCGAAGAGGGTCACCGTTTTCAGCACCTGGATGTTGCAGATGATGATATTGGCGACAATAACAAGATAGAGGCCTTCCTTTTTAAAGACTCTGAATAGAACCAATACGAGCGATAAGTCAATCAGAACCGTTATCGCGGCTAACCATTCGTTACTCAATAGAGGATGTCTCCTTTATAAAGCGCTTCTCTCAAGCGATATTGTGCGATACGACAGGATGCTTCAAGCGGTTTACGGGAAATGGATAGGGTTTCGGCGCTAGGATGTCCAATCCCTTCAAATTGCCGAACTTCTGTTAGGAGATAAAAAAAGATAATTCCTGAATATTAGTTAACCGATACTAACTCGAATCTGAGGCGCCATGATAAAAGCGATCATTCCTTTTATCGTATGGGCGTAGACGTCTTTCCCCCCGGCGAAGTTTCTTGATCTATAAAGGATGGAAGCTAAAACCAGCGCTTTCTTTTGAACAAGAAAATCATTAGAAGCGTGATTCCCCCCATTGCTCCCAGGATAACGGGGTACCCGTATTCCCATTTCAACTCCGGCATAGCGAGAAAATTCATCCCATAGACTCCGGCGATAAAACTCAGCGGCATAAAAATTGTGGAGATAATCGTCAGAAATTTCATTGTTTCGTTGGTGCGGTTGCTGGAGCGGGTGAGAAAGAGTTCTGTCATCTCTGACAACAGATCTTTCATGATTTCCAAGGTATCCAAAACATGGATACAATGATCGTAGACGTCTTTAAAGTACGTTTTTGTGGTAGCGCCGATCATCGGATTATCCCGATTTCGGCACTCATAGAGTACCTCTCGCAAAG
>JAAYCF010000355.1 GCA_012744415.1 Thermotogaceae bacterium | reverse complement strand
TCCGATTTCCGGCTATCCACTCTCGGCTGTTTGATTGTTATCCCGCCGATTCCTGTTTGTATCTCCCGTTCTCGGTGATACCCATTTCGGGTGACGAGCCTTCTTCCTTTTTTTATCCAACAGCGAATTGGTTTTTTCGATACATTCGCCAACCTCGTTCTTTAAAGCCAGACTGAGTCTGATTCTCGCCCCGTGTTTGGCTAATTCTTCTAAACTGTTGATGTTTTCTAATCCGTTTAAAAGGCTTTCTTCGCGTTCCTCTTGATTATTTCCGATTTTTGGACTATAATTTTTCACGGCGTATCCTCCTTTTGGTCTCGGCGACCGTTTTTCTAATCGTAGGATACGGCTTTTCTTTAGCTTTTTTCCTTTTTCCATACGATTTGATTATAACTCTTGAAAAACCATTTTCCTTCCAGAACAAATCTGTTTTGTTTAAAGCCTTGAATTTCCACTCCATATCCCGTTTGATGAGATCGGTTTAGCGGTATTGAGAGCGTTACTATTCGGGTTACAGCAGTCTTTTACCTTACATATCTTGAGTTGAACGACCGAATAGATTAATTCTACCGTATCATCTGTTGCGAATTGCTAGAAAAACACGACCGAAACCCAAGAATGCTAGTAATACTTTATGTCAATTTAAAGAAATAACGGCGTTATGCGATTTTTACCGGTCTCTTCGCGCTAAAAATCCCGATCAATTTCCCGTTCAATTACGGGGATACCTGGCTTTTTGTTAATTAATCTATCGTTCTCGGCCAATTTATCTTAACTGTTGATGTTCTCTGATTCGTTCGAATAATTTCTCCGAACTCCTCTCGAAAATTCAAGATTGTAATGATAGTTCTTCACAATATATTCTACTTTTGTCTTGGGGTCATTTCTTTCTAATCGTAGGAACCTCATATTCTGGTTGTTTACTCTTACCTTGCGTTTTCGCCGTAACTCAAATTCTGTTTCTTAGGAATATTTACCTCTTACCAATTTCATAAACTCTATACCGGTTGTTCTGAAAGAATGCTTTCGATCTTATACGCAACCTCTTCTCTAAGGCATGTATGATTACGGAGAAGGAAACCATAGTAATGCCCGTATTCTTTGTATAGCAGAGACTTTATCGCCAAATTTAACCGCGTACCGTTAATCCCGTCGAATTTCTCGGATTTATTTATCGGCACTCTCCATTCATAAAGATCGTTTTTCCAGATCATTTCGTTCGAATTAAAAAATTCGCCAGTAACTAGTGTTTTTACCAGTCCTTCCTTTCCGATAAATATAAGCAGACGCTCATCGACGCGCCACTTACGAAAGGTGTTGAAATTTGAGGCGAAAACTCTGTACTTCTCACATGGTTCGAATTTTTCCCAAGTCGATAAGTAAGCTAATCTCACAATTTCACCCCCATAGTACTTCAAGAAGATTATACCATTTTTCATTTTTACTTCTTCTCAAGAGTGTGTGCCAAGTTATAGAGTGTGTTTTAAAACGCGAACTATACCGAAAGCGCAGTTCATTATCCATTTATCAAATTAGCGCGTAATCGTATTTTATTAACACGGAAAGGTACAGATACTATGTGAATCCATCCATTAGTCTTCGTTCAGGCCTGCCCCGGTCAACACCGACCTGAAACCGTGAATTACGCCGGTATTTTTTTTATATGAGCTCCTCCCTCCCGTAATCCGGATTTCATTTTTTCTTTTAACCGGTAACTTTTACCCCGGATATTCACGATATGACTGTGATGAAGTATCCGGTCCAATATCGCGGTAGCGATCACGTGGTCGGAAAAGACCTTGTCCCATTCGGAAAACG
>JAAYCF010000354.1 GCA_012744415.1 Thermotogaceae bacterium | reverse complement strand
GGGGGTTTTTTTGCCGATTTCGGAAAACACCTTCGCTTTCGTGTACCGCGTGATATCTTTGGTAATGGTCAGCGTGCCGTGCGCGCCGGCCGCTTTCGCGTGAACCACCCGTTCCGGGATCCGCTCGCGATTAAAATGGGCTAACTTTTCGATCAGGTAATGGTCTTGGAGAAGTGTGGGACCTCTTTGCCCGGCTGTTATACTGGTTTGATTGTCCGGAACAGGGATTCCAGCTGCTGTCGTTATTTTCTTTTCCTCGCTCATTCCTCTCCTCCTTCTCAATTTGAACAGAATGATGCACTCATGTGATGATTATACACGATTCAAACAAACTCCGCGATATTCGAAGGTTCTCATAAAAGCCATCTCAATAAGGGAGTCTAAAGCAGTGCTCATATCTTTCTATTCAAAGGCAGTATGTAGGTCTCGATAAGATTCTCCAAGGCTTGAGGCGTTAGCGGTTTGGTGACGAAGCCATTCATTCCACTCCGGATTGCGGCTGTTTCGATTTCTTGGTCAATAAATGCGGACAAGGCCACGATCGGGAGGCTATCGAAGCGTTCATCTTGGCGTATCAGTTTTGCAGTATCGATGCCATTCAGGAGTGGCATCTGGATATCCATCAACAACAAGTCATACGATTTTTCCTGGAGCTTTTCCAGGGCTTTCTGACCGTTTTCGACGAGATCGATCTCGATTCCGTATCGGCGGAAGATTTTAATCATCAAACTCTGAGTAATTTCATTGTCTTCCGCAACCAGCAGACGTACGCCGTCAAGCGCGTATGCCTTCGGAAGCCCATTCGTCTTTTCCTCTTTCTGAATAACCCCGGTTAAACTCGCGAGAATCTCTATCGCAACCGCGGTTCCTTTTCCAGGAACAGACTCCAGATGCAAGGACCCTTCCATACGTTCGAGCAGCTCTTTGGTGATCGTAAGCCCGAGTCCCGTTCCTCCGTATTTTTTAGTTAAGTAGCTCTCCGCTTGCTCGAATTTGTCAAAGATCCTTTGGAAATCCTTCTTCTCGATCCCGATTCCGGTATCGGTGATTTTAAACTGTAAAAGAACCTGATTCTTTTTGGTTTCGGGGAACGATGCGGAAATCTCGAAGATCACGGACCCTTTTTCGGTGAACTTCACCGCGTTGCTGAGCACATTATTGAGAACCTGTTCGAGGCGGAGTTCATCGCCACGGATAAAAACGGGGAAATTGGAATTCCGTTTCACGACGAATTCGAGTTTTTTGACTTTCGCCAGATGGGAGAAGATTCCGACGATCCGATCGAGCATCTCGGAGAGGTCGAAGTTTTCCTCGTGCAAGCGCAGTTTTCCGTCTTCGATCTTGGAAAGATCCAGGATGTCGTTCACCAGATTGAGAAGGTACCGGTTGCTTGTGTCGATCTGTTCAAGCATCTTCCGCTTCTCCGGGTCGGTTTCTTTTTCCAGTAACAAGTTAGTAAAACCCATCGTTGCATTCATAGGTGTCCGTATCTCGTGGCTCATATTTGATAAAAAAGCGCTTTTGGCCTTCAGTGCCGCTTCTGATTCTTCCTTCGATTTCAACAGGGCTTCTTCCAAAGCCTTCCTTTTCGTGATATTGATATTGATACCCCGGTAACCGGCCAATCGGTGTTGTTCATCGTATACAGGGCCCCCGCTCGTCAAGACCCAAAGGATGCCGCTGTTCTGAGAATGTACCGGGTGTTCATAGTTCATTAAGGGTTTCCCGTTGTTTATGACCTCGGTTATAAATGTTTTAAAACTTTCTCGAGTT
>JAAYCF010000353.1 GCA_012744415.1 Thermotogaceae bacterium | reverse complement strand
GGGCAGCAGAAAGGCGCTCCCGGAGGATACTTTAACAACAGCCGGCGTAACGGAAGCGCTGTTGTCCTGACAGATCACCAATCCATCCATTCCCGCCGAATAAGCTGTTCGAATGATCGCGCCCAGATTATGCGGGTCCTGTACCTGGTCCAAAAAGACCAGCGAAGCAGAGGGCGCCGGTTCGATCACTTCTAAAAGCTCTTCATAATCCTGATATTGGAAGTCTTTGATTTCGAGAACGACTCCCTGATGGGAGGCCTCTTTCCCGACCAATTGTTCGATCGTCTTCAGAGGCATAACGGTGACTTGAACGTTCATGCGTTTAAGAAGCGATTCTTCACGATCGGATAGGCTCGAAGAAGGAGATAAAAACACTTTTTTTAGAATCGCGTTCTGTTGACTTTTCAGCAACTCGGTTAGCGCGTTCTTTCCGTATAAATACACTCCGACCACTCTCCTTCTTTTTTGGATTATACCACGGTCATCGGTCGAGTCGACGCGATTATCCTTTCCTTTCGCGCATTGTTTATCGGAAATGAACCGAAAAATAGTATAATCAATCGTTTTTATTTTTCGCTAAGGGAGGGTTCTCATTGATACAGTTTAAAGAGGTCTCAAAGATTTTCGGGACCGGTAAAAAAGAAGTCCGGGCTTTAGACAAGGTTTCTTTTACCGTCGGTTCCGGGGAGATTTTCGGGTTGCTGGGACCCAACGGCGCCGGAAAGACGACGTCGCTAAGACTTTTATCCACCTTGTTGAAACCCACGCAAGGCCAAATAACGGTAGCCGGGTTAGATACGGTGAAGGAGTCCCAAGAAGTCAGAAATCGTATCGGTTTCCTTTCTTCCGATATGAATTTAACGGGGAGTTTGTCCGCGCGAGAGCTCTTTCGATTCTTCGGAGATTTGAACCACATAGAGGAAGAGGAGATCGCCAACCGCTCGAATCGGTTGATCGGGCAATTGAAGATGGGGGATTTTTATGAGAGGAAGGTCGAAACCTACTCGACGGGAATGAAGCAGAAAGCGTTGATCGGAATCGCTTTGCTGCACGATCCTGATATCATCATCTTCGACGAGCCGACGAACGGATTGGATATCATCACCGGGCGCGTGGTTCTCGATATTTTGAAAGATTTGAAAAACCGAGGTAAAACGCTGATCGTTTCCACCCACATTATGAGCATAGCCGAAAAACTTTGCGATCGTATCGGGATCATCCATAAGGGGACGATCCGCATCATCGGGACGCTTGAAGAGATATATGAAAAGACCGGCGAACCGGACCTCGAAGAGGCGTTTTTTTCAGTGATAGGAGGAGTGACCGAAGATGAAGGATATCATCACCGTTCTAAAAAAAGAGCTTAGGAATGTTCTAAAAGATAGACGCACGCTGTTTATGCTTTTCGGCGTCCCCGTTATCATGTTCCTTCTCATATTTAATGTGATGGGCGAAGCCATGAAATCGCAAGAAAAGAAGTTGGAAGAAACGGTTTACAAAGTCTATACCAACCATGCGGCGTTCGTGGAAAACGTTTTTCGCGACGGAATGACAAAAATAGAACTGGTTGACGGGACGGATTCGATCGAAAATGACTTACGCGACAAACGTTTTGATTTGGCCGTCGTAGTCGAAGGCCAAATGGATCGCCTATCCGACTTGTTCAAAGATGAAACGGAAATTTCCATCTACTCCTTTTCGGGGTCCATGGCGTCCGAACGGATCGCGAGGGTCTTTTCTTCATCCGTCAATCTGATTCGGGATCAACAACTGCGCCTGTTCTTAACCGAAGCTGAATTGGATGCCGGTCTCCTGGACAAACCCGTGATAAAAAGCATCAATATCGCGACGGAAAAGGAACAAGCCGGCGCAACCTTTGGAGGGCTGCTCCCCTATCTGTTAGTGATATATCTTTTCACCGCATCCTTTTCCGTCGGTTTTGACGTCACGGCGGGAGAAAAGGAACGCCAAACCCTCACGATTCTGCTGGCCAACCGTGTTTCCCGCTCGTCCATCGCCTGGGGAAAGATCCTTTACCTGATGCTGATGAATATCTTAAGCGCCGCGATCTCGGTGGTCGCTTTCCTGTTCGGGTTCTCTTCTATGATCCCGCAAACGGGTAGCATGTTCACGATTTTCACACCGGGTTCTGCCGCGTTGCTGTTCTTGATCGTGATATCGCTCGCTGTCCTCATCGCGGCGTTCATCACCGTGATCGGCATTTTCGCGCGATCCGTGAAAGAAGCTTCCGCGTATTCTCTACCGATATACGTGGTGACGATCCTTTTCGGGATTTTAGGACTACAATCCGAAATCTTCCAAAGCCAAGGCGTCATTCGATATATCCCGCTGATTAACGGCATATTCACCATGAAAGATTTAATCACGCAACCGCGACTCGATTACGTGACGGTAGCGATCACTGTGGTGATCAACCTGGCCGCAGCCGCTCTTTTGGCGTTTCTTGCCGCCAAGATGTTTAGCGACGAAAGATTTGTCTTTCGAACGGGGAATTAAGGAAAAACCCTGTGCGAAAGATTATCATTGCGGCCGTGACGGTCAACGGGTATTTGTCCCATTCCGAGACAGAGAGCTCGCATTGGACTTCAAAAGCGGATAAGCGGTTTTTCAGGGAAGCGACTTCCGGCGGCAGAGGTGTGATCATCGTCGGGAGGAAAACTTACGAAACAATTCCCGGGGGGTTGCCGGGCAGGCAGATGGTCGTTCTCACGACCCAGCCGAAATGTTTTCCGAATACGCCTGGCGTCGTGTTTCGTTCGGATCCTGTCGAGATAATTTTAACGGATATGGAAGCGAAGGGGTATACGGAATCTTGGATCGCCGGGGGCCGTCAGGTATATACCCTTTTTTTGCGGAAAGGATACGTCGATGAAATCTACCTCACCGTCGAACCGGTCCTATTCGACAGGGGGATCCCTTTCTTGTCGGAGTTGGCCCAGGATACGCCTCTTTCCTTAATTTCGCAGCGGTTGCTCGATGACCAGACGGTGTTGCTTCATTATCGGACACCATTTTCGGGAGGATAGAAGGAAAAGATGACAGACCCTCTGCACTTGACGGAAGAATTAGAGAAAATCCGGCTTGAAAACCTCGCTTTAAGAGAGGAAATGGATCGTCTTCGCGAAGAAAAAAAGGATCTCGAATCCGATTATCTTTCGCTGTTTTCGACCTTGCAGAAATACGAGCGGTTGGTACAGTCCACGACGATGTTGATTGAGATGGCTGTCGATCCGGATCAGGACTTCAATAAGATCATTATGGACACGGCCTTCGAACTGATCCCTGAGGCTGATTTCGGGAGCATCTCCATCATTAAAGATGACGACTGGCAATTTGTCTACGCGGTCGGCCATAATTTGGAGGCGCTGAAGAGTATTCCATTCAAAAAGGCTTACTTTATCGATCCAAGGAACGTCCGTTCGACACTATTTTTCGATTCCAACGTCTTCGTTGTCCAAGAGGCCGGGAGCATCCAGAATATGCCCGAAGAGATCTATCGCCGGTATCGGGAAGCCGTTCATCCTATGAGCGAATCGGCGATCGTCCAAATCGATCTGGCGAATAATATCGCCGGCCACCTGTCTTTGGATATCGGAATGCAGGAAGATAAGCATTTTTCGAAAGAGTCTCTTAAAGTGATGGAAGCCCTTGGAAGCATCACTTCCGCGTTTTTTGCCTTCCAAAGATTGTCAAAACTGCAGGAAGAGTTCCAGAGAGAGATTATCCTATCGATCATCCGGATCGTAGAAATCCACGATACCTATACCAAGGGCCATTCCGAACATGTGGCGTCGATTTCTTTGGATCTGGCAAAAGAGATGGGATTATCCGCTGAGGTTTGCAAACAAGTCTACTGGTCCGGACTCGTGCACGATATCGGAAAGATACTCATCTCGCAATCGGTACTGAATAAACCGGATCGGCTATCTGACAGTGAATTCGAAATTATCAAAAACCACCCCGTGTGGGGCTACGAAGTGTTGTGCCATTCGAAGGAATTACGAGAGATCGCGATTTTCGTACGCCATCACCACGAGCGATACGATGGCAAAGGGTATCCCGACCGTCTGCAGGGGGAAAACATTCCGATGATCTCTCGGATTTTGACTGTCGCCGATTCGTGGGACGCGATGATTCGCGACCGGGCTTACCGTAAGGGACTATCCCGAGAGGTGACGATCGATGAGATCAACCGAAATGCCGGCCTCCAGTTCGACCCGGTAGTCGTGGAAGCCTTTAAGCGGCTTTGCGACAAAGGCATTTTATAAAAAAGCGCGCCTTGGAGCCGCTTAAGACCCACCGATCTGCGAAATCTTATTTTTCTGGATTACAACCAACGGATGACATCTGGTTTCCGCTGCGGCGCTTTCGCGATAATTTCCGGTTCGGGATACCCCAAAGCGATCGCGTAAAAACCCTGATAACCTTCCGGGATACTTAAAAGCTCCTTCGATTCCGGAAGGTTCAGATAGGCGTTGATCAGCCCAATCCAACAACCGCCTATTCCCAGCGCATGCGCCATCAGCAACATATTTTGCGTAGCCGCGCTGCAATCGATAATGGCCGAATAGGCCGAAATTTTGCCTGAAACCACGATGATGGCCGGCGCATGGTAAAAAAGATGGAATCTTTCGTCGGCACCTTTCTGCGCGATCCAAGAGACCGGGCTCTCTTTCATCAGCGCTTTCGTTTTAAGATTGAGCGTTTCCTGCAACGATTTGTCGCGGACAACGGAAAAGAACCAGGATTGCTCGTTATGGCCGGAAGGCGCCCAAATTCCGGCTTCCACGATCTTTTCAATGATCTCCGCGGGCACCTCCGCCTCCGAGAACCGGCGGGTGCTTCTGCGGCCTTTGCATAGTTCTAAGAAATCCATAAAACCTCCTCTTATTGAAAGAATAGTTTCCCTTTCTCCGGTTGAAACCGAAGAACCTCCACCGATAAGGGCCCGTAATCCCGAAACCGATCGTTCGAAATAACCGTATACCGCTTTTCATAAGCGATTTTTAGTATCAATTCATCGGCCGGAGAATGAAAGATGACCAACGGATTCTTGATAAAATGCTTTTCCCAATAAGCCCGCTCCGTTCGAACCAGATGGTCGGCGTTGGCATCAAATAGGATTAAAAAAGGATACAACAATGGTATATGCGCGCCCATCACATTCAAGAGCTGTTGAAAGCGGCGCGGGTCCGGTTTGAGCAAACCCGTCAGCATCACATTGCTCCCGTCTATGACGACCCCTTTCCGTTTATCGCCGGTCACCAGACGCCGGAGGTACGGGTGGACGTGGCGCTTCGATGCTGTTTCGCGAAAGGATTCTTTTTGTATTCCTGTAAAAGAATCGTAAAGTTCTTTCAACCAGTCGATCTGGGATTCATTCAACCGGTAGAGATCGGCAGTTTTTAAAGATTCCACCATCTCTTCCACGATCCGTTTGTCTTCTTTATCCACTAAAGCCAGTTGTTGTTGTTCTTCCCGATAGTAGGTCGTGACCGCCGCCACGAATTCCATCGGGTTACGGAAGGTTCTCTTTTCATCCGATCCATCGAAGGCTTTCTTTAGTCGCTGATTGTATTGGTAATAAGAACATGTTTTGTCCGACAGACGAAAGTGTTTTTCGGCGTAAATCAGGACTTCTTCCTTAGGGAGAAAGAAAAAAGAAGGGGCTGTATAGAATAAAAGGGGCGCGAGATCCCAGTCGGAAAGATCGAACAGATCGGCCACATCTTCCAACCGTTTTTCAAAAACCCCCTTCGTGAACAAAAGTTCATCAAGGCCGAACTTGAGTACCATCAACTCCTGAGAGGCCAATTTTTGGGCCATTTTCGGATCGCATCGGTTGAAGATGTAGAAGAGACCTTCGGCGGATACCTTTTTAATATTCGACCGGGACAACTCGCCGCAGACGAAGGAGGAGGTGAGTTGGAACTCTTTTAAATATTTCAAGTATTCGGGATGGTAAAGGATATCGGCAAGAGATTGGCGCATCAGGTCGCATTTCCGTTACGGATAAAAAAGATCAGATTAGCGATATCCGTGGGATTGATACCGGGAATACGCATCGCTCTCCCGATAGAAGCGGGTTTGATGCGCTCCATTTTTTGTCTGGCTTCAGTCGCCATATTCGGCACATCCCGGTAGCGTAAAGAAAGAGGGATGGCGATGCCTTCCAGTTCTTCCATCTTGTGTATCTCTTTAAATGCCCGTTCAATATAGCCATGGTACTGGGATTCGATACGAATTTGCTCGATTACGGCCGGATCGGCGATCGGTTCCGGGTCGAAAGCTTTCAGGTCAAGATAGTCGACTTGATGCCGACGCAGCAGTTCGATCATTTTTACCGTGTTCGCGATTGGGGGGGTTCCTTTGCTCTGTAGAAGCGTATTCAAAGCATCAGAGGGTTTTACGGACAATAGGGATAATCGTGTTAACTGCGATTCGATGGATCCACGCAGCTTTTCGACTTCAAGATGGAAACTCTCATCGATCAACCCGAAAGCGTACCCGTATTTCGCGAGGCGCAGATGGGCGTTATCGTTCCTCAGAATCAAACGGTATTCCGCGCGGGAGGTGAGCAATCGGTAAGGCTCATCGACGCCTTTGGTGACCAAATCGTCGATCATCACTCCGATGTACGACTCTGTTCTTTTAGGAATCCAAGGGCTCTTCCCATCCATCTTGAGCACGGCGTTGACACTGGCGACAAGCCCCTGAGCGCCGGCCTCCTCATACCCGCTCGTTCCATTGATCTGACCCGCGAAGTAAAGATTTTCGCAGGCTTTCGGTTCGAGGGTGGGTAAGAGCTGGTCGGGATAGAAGTAATCGTATTCGATCGCATAGGCGGGACGGACGATTTTTGCCTCTTCCAATCCTCGAAGGCTTTGGACCATACGCACCTGAACCTCGAAAGGCAGGCTCGTGGAAAAGCCTCCCAGATAGTACTCCTCGCTGTGATCGCCTTCCGGTTCGACGAATACTTGATGGGACTCCCTGTCGGAAAATTTGATCACTTTGTCCTCGACAGACGGGCAGTAGCGAGGCCCCGTTCCGGAGATGAGTTTTTGATCCCCATAGAGCGGAGAAAAATGAAGGTTTTCCCGAATGACCTGGTGGGTCTGTTCATTCGTTCGGGTTATGAAAACCGGATTCTCGCGATTAAGTACGGTGGGTTTCGAAAAAAACGAGAAACAGAGGGGCTCCTCGCCGGTATCTTGACGCTCCATCGCTTCAAAGTTGATCGATTGTCTGGCAACCCGGGCCGGAGTGCCTGTCTTAAAGCGACCTTTCCGTATTCCTATCGCTTCGATCGATTCGGAGAGCTGATCCGAAGGGAGTTCACCCAACCGGCCGGAAGGCAGTTCGTGCGGTCCGACAAAGATCTTGCCTTTCAGGAAGGTTCCGGCGGTTATGATTACCGCGCGGGCGCGGTACATTTCTCCAAAGTGCGTTTCCACGCCAACCGCGCGTCCGTTTTCCAAGATCAGGCGTTCTACCAGACCGTACCGCAACGTCAGGTGAGGTGTCCGGTGCAACACTGCGGCCATTCTGGCGCTGTAACGGTATTTGTCAATCTGCGCCCTAAGCGCCTGGACCGCGTAACCTTTGGAGGTATTGAGCAGTCGTATATGAATCATCGTTTCATCGGTATTTTTAGCGATTTCTCCCCCCAACGCGTCGATCTCTCTCGCGACGACGCCTTTGGCGGGTCCCCCTACCGAAGGATTGCATGGAGTCCAGGCAACGGAGTCCAGGTTTAAACTCAGCAACAGCGTTTTCTTTCCGCTTCGGGCTCCTACCAGCGCCGCTTCGCATCCCGCATGGCCGGCGCCGACTACGATCAGATCAAAATCAAACATCTCTCGCTCCCTCTCTTTTTCCTCGTTATCGGGTCGATCGCTTAAAGGAGATCAAAGAGGCGGATAAAAACGCGAACAGAAACCCTAATGAAATTGCCAGCTCGTTCCACTGCTGCTGGATTTGCCTTCCCGTGATCATAATCTTTCG
>JAAYCF010000352.1 GCA_012744415.1 Thermotogaceae bacterium | reverse complement strand
GATGCAGACGCGCACAGCGAGTATGACCGCTTTGATGAGCGCGGCGGGAAGTGGATTACCGATCGTGGTGAAAGCGTTACTGGATGCAGGGGCGAATGTAAATGCCCTTAATCATAACGGAATGACCGCTCTGCTTTGCGCGGCTCAGATCACCCATTTTCCGGAAATCATTACCCTTCTCCTTGAATTTGGTTCGGATCCCTACGTAGAAGACAAGCGGGGGAAAAACGCTTATGATTATGCGAAAAATAATCCGAATCTCCGGGGATCTCCTGTTTTGGATGAACTGCATTAAAGAAAGGCGCTTGGAATGCGGAAAGTAGGCTCTCCAACCGCAGAGACACGATTCGTGGTTTTTACCTAAACGAATCCAAAAAGAATCTGTCCCCTGGTTAATCAAGAGCGAAACGGACGGGGCACATGAAAGGAGAAGCCGGATGGAAAGAGAATTCCTCGCAGAACCAGTATGGGCGGTAGTTGGCGTCACGCCGGACTCGAAAAAATTCGGGTATCGGATTTACAAAAAGCTTAAAGAGCATGGCTATACGGTCTACGCGGTTAACCCGAATTACCCGGAAGTGGATGGGGATGCGACCTACCCCGATTTGCAGGCGGTACCCCAAAAACCGCAGGTCGTCAATTTCGTCGTCAATCCAGAGATCGGCGCGAAAACGCTGGAAGCATGCATCGAATTGGGTATTCGGAAAATCTGGCTCCAACCCGGAACGGTGAGCGAAGAGATACTGAAGAAAGCGACAGAAAATCAAATTCAAGTCGTTCAGAATTGCGTATTGGCCGTTGATTTTCCGCACCGGTAGCCGATCTGAATGCCATTTCATTACTCACGAGGATAAGCCGAAAAACGCGAGTCTTCTTTCAAAATCGAAACAACGCAGTGGAGATAAGAGATTAAAACGAATAGAATGGGAGAGGCCGAAGTATACCGGTTTCGGAAAACCGTACTGCGTTTTTCTCGTAGACGAACCTTATATTCGGCTTAATAAGCGAGTTTTAACGTTATTGTCTCGATTTCGGGACTTTTTTCTTTTGGCGAGCCCCGAAGAGTCAAAACCATACCCAACAAAAGTTGGGCGCTCCGATAAGGCGCTTCTTAACCCCCGCTTATAATAAAGCTGTTGAGTTTTCTTATTGCCATTCGATTCGCGCAGGAAGTCAAGATGCTTCATTCCGGATTTTTCGGCATTTCCTTTCTACTCACGGGCACTGGTCCATTTTCTCAGTTATTTAAGATATAATAGGGGACAAAATTTTCGAACAAACCGCGCTTAACCACCGAGGAGGAATTGACGCCAATGGATATCCGCACGTTTATTTTGGAAAAAGCCCTGATCGTCCCGGCCATATTGATCGGATTCACGGTTCATGAGTTCGCGCATGCGAAGGTGGCGTCCCTTCTGGGGGATGATACCCCGCGATATCAAGGGCGGCTAACCCTGAACCCCCTGGCGCATATCGACTGGATCGGGTTTTTTGCGCTTTTACTCGTCGGATTCGGATGGGCTAAACCGGTACAGGTAAACCCCAGAGCTTTCAAGAATGTACGGGCGGATTATCTGAAGGTTACCGTCGCAGGACCGATATCGAACCTCGTCACAGCTTTTGTTTTCGCGCTTCTGACCGGCCTTTTATCCAACTTTATCCCGTATGCTCCGAATGGCGGCGATTTGCTTTATATGCTTCTCTTCATTATCATTCGCATCAATTGCCTTCTCTGTGTTTTTAACCTCCTGCCGATACCGCCCTTGGACGGGTATCAAATCCTAAAAAGCCTCATACCCGCTCGATACGGTAGTTACCTTCACTTTTTCGAACAGTATCAACTCATTTTCTTATTCATCTTGATTTTGGTTCCGGGCGCCAGCGCCGTGATCACGATCCCATCTCAGGCGTTGTACCGCCTGATGACCGATTGGATAACGCTTATGAGATAAACAGAGTGAATCGGAGAGGAGCGGTTCAGAAAACGGAATCATCGCTCCTAACCATAATTAAGCGTTTATGATCACGCAACACCGCATGCAAAAATGCTAAAAAATCTATCCACGAAGGACACGAAGGAACAAGAAGAAGACCACGAAGAAAGGATTGAAGCGCTTTGGAGAAAGGTTTGGGGCGCCGAACTTTAGTTCGGCATGGTTTTTTCTCCGAACAAAATATGTTAATAGTAACCTTAGAGGATATGCTTTTAGCTTCGGAACTATTCTTTGCGATACGCCATCGTCACCGGGAACGGCCCATGCCCGACTAAAGTCGGGCGCTCCAAAAAAGCCGCATCATAAGCCACAATAGTTCGGTTCATTGTTTGCGTTCCGCAACCGTATAACCCTCTAAAAGCGTCCTTACTTTTACGGTATTAACCCAGCCGGGGCGACGGTTACTTTTTGTAGATTCGTGTCCGTTTCGTATACGCTTCGCCAGGTAGCGCCACCGTCTGCCGTTTTCAGTATCTTGCCGAAAGCCGGATAGCCGGCGGAACAACCGACAATCAATGCCGATTCGGGACTGGCGGCGGCTATGCCGACCAAAAAAGAGTTGGAAGTGCCAGCGGAAGGCTGTTCTACCCAACTGATACCGGAATCTTTCGTCCGAATGATGCTGTCAAAATCGCACGCGGCCCAATAATCGCTTTCATTCAGCATCGTCAAGTCATTAAGATCTCTTGTGGATAACGGTCCGCCAGTGACCCATTGACGCCCCCCGTTAGCGGTGACGGTATAATGACCTTGTCCCCCATAAATAACGATGTGTTCCGTATCGACGGCTTTAACCCCAATCCACCCCACCTCGAGGTAATTATTCGGGAGCGTGACTTCCTCCCATGTAATGCCACCATCCAGCGTGCGCACGACGACACCGTTTCGCCCGCTCGATTTATTCCCGACAGCGTACACGATCTGATGGTTGATCGCGAAAATCCCTTGCAACAAATATTCTTGAACCGTTGCGCTTTGTTCGAAAACTGTCCAGGTATTCCCTTGGTCCGTCGAGCGCAGGATAAGACCGCTCTCACCGCTAATCCAGATGTCACCTTCAAAAATAGAAATGGAAGATATATCTCTGGCCGGCTCGATCTCAGAGACTTCGGTTACATTCCAGGTCACTCCCCCGTCAAACGTGGACAAAACCCTCCGGGCGCTTCCAACCGCCCAAACGGTTTGACGATCCAAAGCCAATATATTAGAAAGGGGTATTCCGTCGGGAAGGACATCCAACCCCTGCCTAACCCACGTTACGCCTGAATCAGGCGAATGCAGCAACACCGCTTTTCCGGTTTCATCGACTTCTCCGACGACCCAGGCCACAAAAGATTCGATTATCGGAACGAGATAAACGCAACCTGAAGTCAGGAAAATCATAGAAAACCCTAACAGTACCAGCCAAAAAATGCTAAACCTTTTCATCGCATACCTCCTCCTTTAATGTGCCTTTCTTATCGATCAACCACCCTCGTCTCTAAAAAGAGAAAGAGACTCAAATACAGATTAGACCAAAGGAAAAGATGGGAAACACACCGTAGTTTGTAGATAGAATACGATCAGCAAAGCGGGAACTACTTCGGCTAGCGCGCCGAAACGAATCTTTCTGAACACCTGAGCGTCCGGAATAAGAGGACGGCTACGGCAAGAATCAAATCGTTTGATGTTTAGTTTCAAGGATCCGCTCAAAAAAGCTTTCCATTAAAGAGGCTGAATAATCCCATGAAAAACGAACGCGGTCTTCCGCCATTCCTCTGTATAAATCTCGATAGAGTGTTGGCGTATGGGCCAGGGCTAAAACTTTCTGAGCGAAATCTCTCGCCAAACCCGGCTGGCATAACAAGCCACTGGTCCCATCAGTCACCTGCTCCGGAATCCCGCCTATGTCAGACGTAATGACCGGCTTGCCAAACGCGCGAGCCATCGCGATTACCCCTGATTGGGAATGGGTTTGAAAGGGTAGCAGTAAAAAATCGCAAGCGGAAAATATCCCGGGGATTTCTTCTTCTCCGATCCAACGATTTTCGACCGTAATCCGTTTCTCGATCATCGGATCGATCG
>JAAYCF010000351.1 GCA_012744415.1 Thermotogaceae bacterium | reverse complement strand
ATCGAACATTGTTCCAACCCTGTTTACCCAAAATCTTTCTTCTCCCGAAAAAGGTCGAAAATGATTTCGATATCTTAAAGTTCCGGTCGACGCGTGACGATAGGAAAAAGGCAAGGTTCGCCGTTCCGAAAAATATGAAAGTTAGGTTTCGAAAGGATTTTTCTCGTGATCATATCAACTGCGGTTTTTCATACTCGATTTTCTCAGCGGAACCGGTGATTTCACGAGAGAAAACGTGGGTTTTTTTGAAAAGTTCTTTGAAAAGTTCCAAGAGAGGAAAATCATGCGGAAAAATATCGTTATCGACACCTTGATGAAACGGAGATCGGTACGCAAATTCAGAAAACAGATACCGGACGACGAGACCATTGAGACCATCGTTCGAGCCGGGCAGCAAGCTCCGTTCACATCTCAATTATATAGCGTTATCTTTGGCACGGAAGGCGATTACGGTTTCGGCGCGCCGCTTTGGTTCCTTATCTGCATCGACGCCTACAAACTGGAACGATATATGCGATTGCGGCATTTGGAGATAGAAGTCGACGATCTGTCCCTCCTTCTTTTAGGTATCCAAGATGCCTCCTATCTGGCGGAGAATATGGTCATCGCGGCGGAAAGCCTGGGTTTGGGATCATGCTTTTTAGGGGAGGGCAGTATTAACCCCTATCGGGTCCGACAGTTGACCCGTCTTCTCAATCTCCCTCCCCGCGTCCTCCCCGCCATCGAATTGGTGATGGGTTTTCCTGATGAGGACCGACCGATCCGCCCCAGGTATCCGCTGGCGTTTACACTCTTTGAAAACGGGTATCCGGAATTGACGGATACGGAGGTGATCGAAGCGATGAGCGCGATGGACGGAGCGGGTTCGGAAAAACAAACGCAGTTCGCGGCCGATCCCTCCCATTGGACCGAACATATCGTGCGCAAATGGTGCCAATGGTCCCCCTCTCAAGAAGACCTCCTGGAAGCCTTATCCGAACGGGGATTCCATGTTGGAAAGCCTACGGACGAGAGCAAGTTCGATTAATCTCCGAAAGCGAGATTCTTTTCTCGGAGGATTCGACAAGCATAAAAAACCCGGGACGCGCGTCCCGGGTTTTTTTCCCTCATTGTACCCGTTTAGGCGAGTTTGAACTGCTCCAGCTCCTCTTTCAGGGAAGCGGATAACGCATTCAGCTCTTCGCTGGAGGCGCTGACGTTTTGAGCGCTCTGATTTTGCCGTTCGATCGCTTCAACCATCTTCTTGATGCTGGTTAAAATTTCTTTCACTCCGTTGGTTGCTGTCGTGATAGAACCGCTGATCTCTTGGGAAGCTGCGCTCTGCTCCTCTGAACTCGCGGCGACCAACTCAATCATCTTATCCATTTTCTCGATTTTTTCCTGAATATAAAGGAACTGCCCGGCAGCTTGGTCAGTTTTTTGAACCACAGTTTCCGCCAAGGTAACGGCTTCATTGATCGAATGGCTGGCTTGCCCGGTTTCCTCCTCGATCTGTTTAAGGATGCGTGAGATATCGACAGCGGCTTTTCGGCTTTCTTCGGCGAGTTTTCGGATCTCTTCGGCCACCACGGCGAACCCCCTTCCGACTTCGCCGGCTCTCGCCGCTTCAATCGCCGCGTTGAGCGCCAATAAATTGGTTT
>JAAYCF010000350.1 GCA_012744415.1 Thermotogaceae bacterium | reverse complement strand
GCAGCCATAAAAAAGAGCGCGGTAATCGTCAGAGTGAAGATAATATTCCACTTCAGCCGAGCTTTTTTGAAAAGGGCGTTGTCACTCGGAGTCGCAAACATATCCTTCGCCCCGAATGGTTTTGATCAGCGGAATCCGATGTTTTTGATCCAATTTCTTCCGCAAATTTTTCATATGGCTTCGGATCACGTCGGACCAAAGGGAATCTTCATCCCCCCACAACCGTTCTTCCAGCGTTTCTTTCGTGACAACTTCTCCTCGGTGATAGAGGAGATACTCCAGAATCTGGTATTCTTTTTTAGTCAAATCGATGGTACGGTCCCCCCGTCTGACTGTTTTTTTGACGGTATTGACCTCCAAATCGCCGCACCGCAATACTCCTCCCTCGAGGTGAGTCTGTACGCTCCTTCTGATCAGCGCCTGTACCCTCGCTACCAACTCCCGGATATCAAAGGGTTTCGGAAGGTAATCATCCGCCCCGGTATTCAGTCCGCGGACTTTATCCTCCACTTGAGATAACGCTGTCAATAACAAAACGGGGGTTTGAACCCCCGTTTTCCGCGCTTCGCCGAGGACCTCCCAGCCAGACCGTTTCGGAAGAAGAATGTCTAAGATAATCGCATCATAAGCATAATTATTTATCCTGAACAAGGCTTCCTCTCCATCGTACGCCGCTTCGACAGTGAAAAGCTGATGTGTGAGCGCCTCTGAAATCAAACGGGATAAGGTTTTTTCATCTTCCACTAACAGGACTTTCAACTGTCTCCCCCTTCGGTCGGGTGGGGTCCACGATCGTCTGAACGAGTCTATTTTACAGCTATGAAGCGTTCGAGCAAATCGATGCCCCAATCGGTCAAGAAACTCATCGCTAATTGATTAAACACGCGAGGGGACTTTGCGATCATCCGTGCTTGGCCTTCTTGGACTCCCAATCTTTTTTGGATCCCTTCCTTGAATTGGTCCAGACGTTGAGATTGTACTCCCTTTTCCGCCTTTTCAACAAATTCTTGACGCAGTTTGCTGAGCGGCGCGTTTTGATTTCCTGAGCCGATTACGAAACGATTGAGAAGCTGTACGAGCTTTTCCCCCTGCTCGTATGTGAAGACGCTTTTCACCGAATCGACATACTCAGCGATGACGGTCCCCGCGTTTTCCGCTTCTTTGCGCTCGTTGACCAAAGCTTGCGCCTCTTCCACTTTTCGGGCTACCAGCAAGTCCAGCAATACTTGTCGGTGGTTGTTCGCGTCCTCTTTTAACCCATCCAACGTAGCCCGAACGCTCTTGGCTTCGGTAAGGATCTTGACTAACTGTTCGTTCGTCAACTCCAATTCGTTAATCACGCGCGCCAGTGTCACTTGCATCACGTATTCCACGTTTTCGCCCGAGTTCTCTCTGCTGGCTACGGCGGCTCTCCCCATTAGGGGCATATTCGCGCCGAACACAAAACTACCGATGACAATCGAAATTAAAACCAATAATAAACTTCTTTTTTTCATACTCATCGCCTCCTTATTTTTTTACATTCGAAAGTATACGCGTTGAATCGTGAATTAAACGTGGATTTTTTTCCGGAATGAGGCCTATCCGGAAAACGGTCCCGTACACCTCAATCAAAAGGGTATCCAGCTAATAAAGCCTTTTGGTGAGATTGACAATCCTTCTCTTTTTCTGTATGATATATTCCTAGGCGATGAATATCCTTATCGGGGGTGAAATTCTGTCAGGGATTTAGGGGTCGCTCATACTTTTTCACTCGTGGCGAAGCTTTCCTGCTAAAAACCGATACAGTATCCAACATGAAGAAAAAACTAATCACCTTGCATGAATTCTCAGAAAGAATACCCTCTGGCGCTACCCTTTTAATAGGCGGTTTTTTGGGAGACGGAACGCCGGATTTGCTGATCGACGAGATACTAAAAACGGATAAGGGCGGTTTCACAGTGATCGCGAACGATACGGCCTTTCCCGATCAGGGCATTGGAAAATTGATCTCGCAGAAACGGGTCAAGAAAGCGATCGTCTCCCACATAGGCACGAATCCCGAGACCCAGAAGCAGATGATCGAAGGCTCTTTGATCGTAGAACTGATACCCCAGGGGACTTTAGCGGAAAGGATCCGGGCGGGGGGTTTTGGGTTAGGGGGCATTCTAACACCGACCGGAATCGGGACGATCGTTGAGAATGGGAAGCCAAAGTTGCACATAGACGGGAAAGAATATCTCGTTGAAAGCGCGATAAAGGCGGATTTTGCCCTTCTCAAAGCCAAGAAAGCGGACTTTTACGGCAACCTTACTTTTGCTTACACCGCGCGCAATTTCAACACGTTTATGGCCTTTGCCGCCAATTGTACGATCGCTGAAATAGACGAGCTCGTACCCATCGGCGGGTTGAATCCGGAAGAAGTGGTGGTGCCACACGCCGTGGTGGACTGTCTCATAAGGGGGAACCGGTCATGATCGCTGAAGACAAAGCCAAAGGATATATTGCGCGTCGCGTCGCCAAAGAGTTCAAAGACGGGGATGTCGTCAATTTAGGGATCGGAATACCGACGTTGGTGGCCAACTGCCTCCCGCCGGGGATACAGATTTTTTTGCATTCGGAGAATGGCCTACTGGGGATGGGACCGATTCCTCCCGAAGGGTACGAACACCCGAACATCCGAAACGCAGGCAGCTCAAGTGTAAGTTTTCTACCCGGAGGCGCTATTTTTGACTCGGCCGTTTCCTTCGGGTTGATCAGAGGCGGCCATTTGGACGCCACGGTATTGGGCGCTTTGGAAGTAGACGAAAAAGGGCATTTAGCGAATTGGATGGTGCCTGGAAAGATGATCCCGGGCATGGGAGGGGCGATGGATCTTGTCACGGGGGCAAAACGCGTAATCGTCGCGATGACGCACGTGAATAAAAATGGCTCGCCGAAAATCGTGAAAACATGTCTGTTGCCTCTCACCTCTATCCGAAAAGTCGATCTGATCGTTACCGAATACGCAGTTTTTCGGGTTGAGGATACAGGTTTGGTTCTCATCGAGTATAGCGAAGAGAGTTCGGTAGAAGAGATCAAAGGCTTAACGGCAGCACATTTTGATATTGACCCCCGATTGAAGACCATCGAACGATAAACCTTCGCTAACAGGATCGATCCCGGAAGCGCTAAAAGAGGTCAAATCTGGTGAGGTTTTCGAAGTATCTGTTGATCTTGTCATGTCTTTTTACCGTGGTAGGTTTCGCGGTGGTATTCAATTTTTTTGCCCGAGATAGAGAGCGGGAGATTTCTCGGTCTTATCAAGAGTTGAAAGGGTTAACGTCTGTCATCGAGCGGCAGATTCTCATCGCGACCGCCGATATCGAAAGCCTTCTCAAGTATATCCGCAAAGAGGCGGAGGGGCAAAGGGATCTTACGAAATTGCGTATGCTGCTGCTCAATTTGGCTGCCTTGTATGAAGATCGTGTCAATCTGCTCGTGATAACCGATCGGGAAGGCAACCTCCTCACTTCGAGCCAAATTCCTTTTCAGGAACTGAATATCGGGGATCGATCCTTTTTCAACTCTCACAAAAACAGCGGTTCCCGAGAGATGCTCATCTCTCATCCGCTATTGGGAAGAGCGACCAACAAGACGTTCATTCCGATGAGCCTGAGGATCCAAGATGAGGGAAATGTGTTCGCTGGTATCACCCTCTCTTCAACGAAACCAGAGTACTTTCAAACTTTCTTCAATTCTGGATCGAGCGATCCGGATCTGATCATGTTACTGGTATTGGAATCCGGAGACGTATTGGCAACCTCCGGGATAGAGGACACCTCATCGCTCCAACTTTTCAATAACCGCGTTTTCCAGGAAACCATCAGCGGGAGGGACTTAGGGAAAGCGTTTCATCGGTTCGTCGACGATAAATCCCGGATAGTTGTCTCCGGAAAGATCGGTACCTATCCTCTGTATTTTTTCATTGCCAAAGAAGAAAGCGCGGTCTTGTCGCAACATCGTTCCCGTGTGCGGTTTGCGACCGGGTTCGCGAGTAGCCTACTGGCGGTTTTATTCTTTGTTAACTGGATTGTCTATCTGGCAGCAAAGAAAGCATCCGTTAGGGTGCTAAACCTCGAAAGAGAAGCTTCAGAAAGCCTATTATTTTTCGAGAAGATACCCGAAGGCGTATGGGATTGGAAGGTAGAGGATCATAAGATCACATTTAATGCTCCGCTATACGAACTGTTGGGGTATGATCGGGTTGAATCGGCATCCGACCTGAACACATGGAAGGGTCGGATCCATCCGGAAGATTTACCGCTTGTCGAGAAGGCTCATCAAAGGCATCGAGAACTAAAGCAGGCGTTTTCTTTGGAATACCGCTTAAAGCTTAAAAACGGAGATTGGCGATGGGTCTCAGCAAAAGGGGTCGTTGTGAAGACCGATGAAGCGGGGAATCCCTCGAGGATGATTGGAACCATAACCGACGCCCAGCCGATGAAAGACCTGGCCGCTTTGGCGGACACAGAGAGAGAAGCGGTGATAAACGCCGAATCTCGAGTGGAAGAGTTAATTCGATGCAGCGAAGATAAAGCGCTCTTCTTGGAAACCTTTCTTCAAGGTCTCAGGACAGTACAAGAACCTTTTCCTCTCTCGGTTACCATCTCAAAACTCTTAAGCTTGTGCATGGAACTCACCGATGCGAAGGACGGCTATTTCGCTCTTCTGAATAAAGATCAAGAGACGCAGCGGATTCTCGCTATAGAATCGGGTTTCCGTTCGGCTTCAGCCCTTCAGTTTCCAGTCAAAATAAGCGAATCAGAAAGAGAAGCGTACAAAGGGAAATGTATCCATTATGACGAAGGCGTGGAAATCGGGTGGATGCGTGAACCGGGCAATCTCCCTGTATTTCTGGAAAACGTGGTCTTCACTCCGATTTTAACCCGTGGAGAAACCATCGGCCTTTTGGGTCTGGGGAACCGGGTCAAAGGTTTTAAACCTTTGGGGAAGACCTTCTTAGAAACCTTTGCTCTCATTTTTTCGGTGGCTTACGAAATCCATCTGAGACGGGAAGAACACATGGCCCTTCGTTTTCGGCAAGAGGAGACGGAACAGAGTCGGAATTTAGAAAAGAGCGGCGGGCAAAAAGAAGTTATTTCTCTTGCGGAACTGATCAAAGAGGTTGTTGACGCGTTGCCGAAAGAAATATTGAAGTCGGTACGAATCCGATACGACATCCATCACGATGTGCCGACCAACCTCGTGGGAGATTCTGTTTCAATCAAACAAATCCTGACGTATCTCTTGGAAATCGTGATCGAAAAACGAACGAGAGAGGAGGTCGTCGTCTCGGCGTACCAGTCTCAGCATGTCGGCGAAGAAGGGCAAAATACGTGTTGGATAGACATCGTGGTTCACGGAATGGCAAATGAAGCGCGCGAAGAAACTATATCTAAAATGGGCGAACGGATTCAGCAATCCTCTATAGAGACAGAAAAGGAAAAGCGAATCCTGGCCAAAGAGGTTCAAAAGGCTAAGAAAATGGCGGGACGGGTCGGAGGCAAGGTTGAACTTCAGGCCGAGAAAGGCATGGGCATCATCGTCACACTAAAACTACCTTTCACGGCCTCAGAAACCTCACCGAAGGAGGCGATTCTCCTGGAAACCATCCCCGAAAACGAATTGGCTGGGTTGACAATTCTGGTCGCAGAAGATGACCCGATCAACCGCCGCATCATTAAAGCCCTTCTCGAGCGTCGGGGTTGCCACGTTTTAGAAGCCAAAGACGGCGCGCAGACCGTTGAACTGTGGCGAACGCGTCCGGTGAATCTGATCCTCATGGATATCCGGATGCCAAAAATCGACGGGTACGAAGCGACGAAATTGATTCGCGAGGAAGAGAAGGCAAAAGGCAGCGGTAACCCTACTCCGATCATCGCGCTAACCGCGTACGCGATGCAGGAAGATAAAAACAAATGTGTCGCGTTAGGGATGGATGAACACGTTTCAAAGCCGATACAAAAAGAAGAGCTCCTTACAAAAATTCTTCTCTTGACCGATCGCACGGGAATCTGTTAAGGCCACGTAAAGATTTAAAAATGAGCGCGTAACACTTCGAAATATGGCTCATGGCGTACGATCCTAAACTAAAGGAGGTATCAGTATGAAAGGAATGAAAACGGTGAGTGTATGGTTGATCTTGTCGTTGTTGTTAACCGGGATGGTTTTCGCCGCAAATCCGTTGAACTTGTACGGTCGGGGCGCAGAAAACTCGAACGGAGTCGTCGCGGCTGCTAAACCAGAGGCTTCGCAGGTGGGCGTCGACATTTTGAAAAAAGGCGGAAACGCCGTGGACGCGGCGATTGCGACCGCTTTCGCATTAGGGGTATTGGAACCAAATGCTTCCGGGCTTGGCGGCGGCGGTTTTATGATCATCAAATTGGCCGATATGGACGAACCGGTGATTATCGATTTTAGAGAATGCGCTCCGCTGATGGCGACCCCTGATATGTACAAATACAACGAGAAAAACCAAATCATCGGGAGCGAAAACACGATAGGCGGAAAGGCTTCAGGCGTACCCGGCGAGGTTGCGGGGCTTCTCTACGCGCTGGACCATTACGGAACGATGTCTCGCGCGGAAGTGATCGCGCCGGCTATTGAATGGGCAGAAAAAGGGATTCCCGTAACCGTTAATTTAGGACAGATCATCAAGGATAACTACACGAAAATCCTCGAGTTCGAACCTACCCGCAAAATATACCTGAAAGACGATCTTCCGTACGAGATCGGAGACACCATCTATCTGAAAGACCTGGCGAACACGTTGCGCAAAATCGCCAAAGACGGCGCTTCAGCGTTCTACACAGGGGAAATCGCGCAAAAGATCGTTGACGAAGTGCAAAAGCAAGGCGGCATCCTTACCTTAGAGGATTTAGCGACATACGAGGTCAAAATCAGAAAACCCGTGATGGGAACCTACCGCGGGTACAAGATCATCTCCACTCCGCCGGCAAGCTCGGGTGGCACGCATATGATCGAACTCTTAAACATCCTTGAGAATTTCGATATGGCTGCGATCGGCGACAATACGCCTCTTTGGGCGCATCTATGGTCCGAAGGCATGAAGTTGATTTTCGCTGACCGATCCAAATATATGGCCGATATTGATTTTGTTAAGGTCCCGTTGGAAGGCTTGACCTCCAAAGCCTATGCAAAAGAATTAGCCAAGAAGATCAGCTTGACGGAGCCGATGCCTTCCGTAGCCGCGGGAGATCCCTGGGCTTACGAGAGCGGAAGCACCACCCATTTGTCTGTCGCGGATAAAGACGGCAATATGGTCGCTATCACCAAGTCGATCAACTATTTCTTCGGTTCCGGGGTCGTCGTGCCGGGGACCGGTATTTTGATGAACAACCACATGGACGACTTCGTCCTGAGACCCGGCTCCGTGAACTCAATAGAACCGAAGAAACGCCCGCTCAGCAGTATGAGCCCGACACTCGTGTTGATGCCGGATGGCCGTCCCTTCATGGCGATCGGTTCTCCCGGCGCCACACGCATCATTACGACCGTCGCTCAAGTCATCAGTAATGTGATTGACCATGGGATGGACATCAATACCGCTATCTTGGCTCCCAGGCTATTCCGGACCCAATCCGGTCCGATGTCGGTGGAAGGCCGTATTTCGTTAGCCACCTATGAAGCCCTGCTCAAAATGGGACACGAACTTGTCGTCAGAGGCGACTATGATCCTTACTTTGGAGGCGTTCACGCTGTCCTGTACGTTTATGATTGGAACGGATTAAGCGGCGGAGCGGATCCCAGAAGAGACGGGCAAGCGGTCGCATTCTAACCGAGACACCCGAGACACATATCCCATCCAAATCCCGGTTACCGATGAGGGAAGATACTCACACCAAGTATCCTTCAGAAGTTGTGTATCCGGGTTAATACGTGAATTGTTCCGTGCATAAAGGGAAGCGCCTTAGGGCGCTTCCCTTTTAAAAAAAAAACGGACGATCATCCGTCCGCTAAGAGAAGAAACGATGTTTCAAAGGTTATTTAGGCTTGTGCGGATGAACGCATCCGACTGAGCTCCAGCTTTAAATCCTCCACTAACTTGACCGTCGTGGGGTACTGTTTGTCATAGTTTTCCTGGGTTTTCGCGATGGCGTAATGGACCGTGGAGTGAGTTTTTTGGAACCATTTGGACAGTTCCAGTACGGGTATGTGCATTTGCTTGTGAGCAATGTAAATGGCGACCTTTCGGAGTTCGGACACCTCTTTTTTCCTTGAATCGGAGACGAGATCGGCTTTAGTGATACCGAATGCTTTTTCCACAATAGAAAAATACCGCTCTCGCTCGCCTAAACGGATGATTTGGGTGTCTCCTCCGGAAAGCGCGGGACGATCCTCTTCTAAAACCTCTTTAAGCGTTTGGACATCTATCTTTTTCCCTTGGAGTTGGTTCATCATGATCAACTTGACGATTGTACCGTACACCTTTCGGATATTATCTTTGATCGCATGCGCCAGATAGGAGATAACGGAAGGGGACATCGTGATTTTTTCCCGCTTTGAGATCTTTTCGATGATACGTTTGCGAGTCTCAATATCCGGAGCGGTCAACTCGACGACCAAACCCATCTGGAAGCGGGAAATTAAGCGTTCGTGAAAGGTCCCCAAATCTTTAGGGGTTCGATCGCTGCAGAAAGCGATCTGTTTGTTTGCGTCGAACAAGAGATTGAAGGTGTGAAACAGTTCGTTTTGTATCCCCATCTTTCCGATCAGAAACTGGATGTCGTCGATGAGGAGAATGTCGATCGTATTCCGATATTTATGCCGAAACTGCTCGATTCTGTCTTGTTTGATCGACTGGACCAGTTCGTTCATGAACTGCTCAGAACTCACGTACATCACTTTTTTTTCGGGATACCGCGTTCGAATGTCGTGGCCGATGGCTTGGAGCAGATGCGTTTTGCCCAAACCGACGTCTCCGAAGATGAACAACGGATTATACCGCCCGGGAATCGCCGAGACGGATTTTGCGCTTTGAAAGGCCAAGAGATTTCCGCCGCCGGGGATAAAGTCTTCGAATGTGTATTGGTTGTTTAGGGAGCAGATTTCCAGTGGTTTTTTTTCCGTGTAACGGGTTCCGATTGATTTTGTTTCGCAGTTTGTTAAATCATCGGTGAGGACCATATCTTTCAGCTCAAATGAGAAGGCTGATCCGAAGAATGATTTGACGGCTGTCGTCAGCACTTTTCCGTAGCGTGAAAGGATCCAGTCTTTGACAAAAAGGTTGCTGGTCCTTAACACCACAAGGCGTTTTTCCGTCAAGATCTCTACGAGCTCAAGGGATTTGAACCATAGATCCCAGTGTTTTTTATCGACGTTCGAACGAAGATAGGCGAAAAAATCGCTTGGAGCGGGCCCCGTCTCCGCGTTCTTTTTTTGATTTTCCATAAGAATCCCCCGATGAGGAAAAAAAGTAGAAATGGTGACCGTACCGGATAATGATACCAAGCCGGGTCTGTTTTTACAAGTGTCTTTTTGTAAAAGACCGCGTAAAAAAATCCCGAAACAGGAATTTTTACTCCTTGCTCTTGACATCCTACGCAGAAAATCGATATAATCAAGCGAAATTTTTGGGAAAACTGAAGGAGGAAGCAAACGATGAAAAGAACATATCAACCTTCCAGAGCAAAAAGGAAGAGAACGCATGGGTTTTTAGTCAGGATGAGTACCGCCAATGGCCGTAAAGTGATCGCGAATCGCAGACGCGCCGGCAGAAAGCGCCTCGCCGTTTGATCCCGGGCGGTATTTGAAAACATTTATCTTTCCGAAGACGTACCGTTTATCGAAGAACGCCGATTTTATCAGGGTTCTTCGATTTGGAAAGTCGGTCGAAACTCCCTATTTTGTTTTATTGTTTATAGAAAATGCATATGCAAGAGACAGAATAGGGATTTCCGTCAGGAAAAAGTTTGGCAACGCGGTTAAACGGAATCGCCTGAAGCGCTTTGTCAGAGAGGCTTTTCGAACGCACGGCAGACGGGAAAACGGTAACGGTACCATTGGAGCGCATTTCGACATGATCATACTACCGAGGAAGAAGTTGTCCTTAAGATTTGAGGAGATGACGTTTGGAGAAATTGCCAAACCGATATTGGAGTGTTTTGAGAAGGTTGATAGGATTACCCGCGAAAGGGATGATGTTGTTCATCCGATTCTATCAGAATAGTATTTCTCCGTTAAAACCTTCATGTTGTCGTTTTTATCCCACTTGCTCGCATTACGCGATGGCCGTATACGAGCGTTTCGGCTTCCTGAGAGGGTCATATCTTGCTTTGAAGCGATTGTTGAAATGTCACCCATTCCATTCATTTGGTGTGGATTTGCCACCGGAACGTTTTTCTTTCTTTGAAAAAAAAGATAGTACGGTATGTAGATGATTCCCCCAGGAGGAAATATGATGAAACGTTTATTCTTAATAGCCATTCTGTCCTTCGTTTTTGCCTTTACCGCCTTTTCCAAAAATGAATTCTCGATCACGTATGTGGACGGATTTCTAAGAATTCAAACCCGTATATCGCAGCTAACCTTCAACACCCGGGAAGGCGTCCTTAACGAGATGGCGTTGACGATGGAGACGTACAACAAAGTGTACGGGTACGGAGAGGACGGGTTTGATCTTCTCCTAAACGGGGAAAAGATTGCGCCGGACAAAGTCCTCGTCAATAACCAAGATGTATCGTCCTTTGAGGGAAAAACAGAGATTCTGAAGGAAAACGAAGGGGTGGAGATCGACTTCCATTACGGTCAAACAATCAAACGCATCACCATTCCTTACGGCCCTTATTACGAAATATCCATCGAGCTTCTCGGGGAGATCCCGGAAGGGTTAACCCTTTCCTTGCCGAGATTGGCCGACTTCAACCCGAACAACAACACGGACCGGGTAAACGAAACCGGGAAGGTTTTCACTTCTTATTACCAAAAAACGGTAGCGTTGGCGATATGGTCGATAGAGAGAGGGCAGACCTCCTTCCGCCTTGACGGATCAAAATACGTCAACCAACTCCCGATTTCGAGCGACGGCGTACGGGTAAACGGATATGTCGGGCCTGCCAAAAAGCTGACTTTCATTCAAGCGGTCTTCCCGGAAGAGTACGTTTGGCTTTCTCGAACCGTGAACAGCTATCCCAAAGCCTCTTCATGGTATGATCCGCTTTTCTACCTTTTGGTTTATCTGATGGACTGGTTGTATAACCTTACGAAAAATTACGGTTGGGCTCTGATCCTTTACACCATCATCGTCCGCCTGGCGCTCTTCCCATTGACCTTCTCCCAAACGAAATCCATGATCACCCGAAAAAAACTGGAGAAAGATACCGAGTACATCAAGATCATGAAGATCCAGGACAACCAGAAGAAACAGAAAGAGCTGATGGATTTCTACAAAAAGAACAAAGCGAGTCCGGCTGCGGGGTGTTTGCCCACCCTTCTGCAACTCCCGATTTTCCTGTTGCTCTACGCCGTTATTCGTTACGAGAGCGAGCTCTTCGCTTTTGGCCCCACCTTCTTCTTCTGGCAAGATTTGTCGATCGGTGGGTTCAAAGAAAACATCCTGATCGTGATTATCTCTTTTGTGATCAACTTCTTCAATACGCTCATCACCAGTTCGGATACCAAACAGGCGAAACAAGGCTTGCTGATGGCGGGCATTTTCCCCTTCCTGTTCATTACCTTGGCAACCGGTTTACAGATATACTGGGTCGCGCAAAGCGTTATCCAGTGGATTATCACGCTCTTATTATTCAAAAAAAGCGGTGTTCAAGGCATTTCGATGAAAGAGTTTTTCCTCAGCTTCAAGAAGTGACGGGTGATTGGGTTGAAAGAAATCGTCGTATCGGCAAAGACCGTTGAAGAAGCGGTGGATTCGGCCAAAAGAGAGCATGATTTACGAGAGGGAGAGTTCAATTATCAGGTGGAAGACCCAGGTTCCAGAGGGTTTCTGAAAATAGGGTCGAGAAACGCCTCGATCCTGGTAACCGTACAAACCGAACACTACGTCCGGAAGGTAAAAGAGTTTATCGAGAATGTCCTGTCCTTTTCCAAGTATGTCCCGCAATCTTTAGCCGTGAAAGCGGAGCATCGGGACGCGAAAATATTCATTCATCTCGATGGTGCGCATTTAGGCCGGATGATCGGAAAACACGGCAAAACGATCAGCGCTCTCCAACATTTGGCGACGATATTCGTCAACAGGATAACGGATACGAAAATGACGGTGCTGATAGATGTTGGAGATTATAAAGACAGACGGAAAGAATTAATTCGAAAGATCGCGAGGAATAAGGCCTTTATGGTGATACAAACGGGAAAAAGCGTT
>JAAYCF010000349.1 GCA_012744415.1 Thermotogaceae bacterium | reverse complement strand
TAAGCCTGCGAAGTCGGTTTTTCATCAACCAAATAGTATTTCTTTCCGGCTCGCCCGCTCCAGAAATCGAGCACAGTCTCCGATAGACTCACAGGCTCGATTTTTTGGCAGTCAAAGGAGCTGAAAGCCAGTTGCCCCACACCCGGCAAGATAAAGTACTTGTTTAATTGCAAATAGATATTGCCGTCATGAGGTTGAACGAATTTTGCCACAACGGTTCCGTCTTCGGATTTGGAAATATTACCGCCGGTATAGGTATATTTCGCTTCACCGGCAGGGGAAGAGACTATCAGCGCCCCATCCTTTACCTCAATGCTCAACTGCGAACAGGGGTTAGCGTATAAGCCTGAATAAGCGGAAAGCTCCTTTGGCATTTCTTCTTGCACAGGCGCTTCAAAGTTTCTAAGAGGGCTGATTTGCGCGATGAACCCTTTCTCCAAAAGCAATTCCTGCAAAATAGTGGCAGCAAAGGCGTAATTGATTGCGGACGCGCCACCCGAGGATATAACCGCCATGGCCATATCACGCTTGGGAATGGTGACAAGGGAAGAATGGAACATCTGGGTATCGCCACCTTTTACCACAGCCTGAATACCGTAATCGCCGAAGGGGAAACTGTGAACCGTATCCCATCCAAGTCCATAGCCGAATTGGTTCTCAGCGTTATCCTCCGGCCACAGTCCGTTTTTGTACTCTTCGTTTTGCATAAGTAAAGCCGATTTCTCAGACAATATTTCCGACCTATTTCCCATGAGCACTTCCGCAAAGCGGCACAAATCTTCGGCGGTAGAATATAAGCCGCCTGTTCCAAGAACATTGACCGTATCGTTTGGCAGAACGCCGTCGAAGATAGGCAGATAAACCTTTACGAGCTGCGCTCTGTCAAAATCGTCCTGCGGGGTTTTAGTATGGGTAAGTCCCAGGGGTTGACAGAAATTCTTGGCGATAAATTCCGTGTAGCTTATGCCACTTAGCCGCTCAACTAAAATTTCCAGCAGAGAAAAACCGTCGTTGCAATAATCGCACATCTCACCCGGATCCGCCTTCAAACCTTGTGATGCCAGCCGAGCTAACAGGGTGTCATGCGCTGTTTTGTCGGGGTCGTCAAACAAAAAAGAATTCGAAAAGCTGGAACCATAGATACCCGATGAATGGTTCATCAGCATACGAGGGGTAATCTCTTTGTACCGTTCATCCGCCATCTGGAATTCGGGTATGTAGACGGTTAGCGGCGTATCAATATCAAGCAACCCCTTGTCTGCAAGCATCATCGTGGCAGCGGTTACAAACATCTTGCTGGTGGAACCAATGCCGTACATATCGTCCTTTGTAATGGAACGGTTTTCGGTTTTGTCATATACGCCGCTGCTGCCGGACAATATAATGCTGCCCTTATCAATAATGGCGTATTGCACGCTGACGGAACCGTAATCGCTTACAATTGTATCCGCAATGGCCTGCGCCTTATCCGCCAAAGCGTTATTGTTCTTATTACCTGATAATCCTGTAAGGCTAAGCAGCAGAATCATACACAAAACAGCGAAAATGTGTTTTTTCATGTTTTCCTCTCCTAATCAAAAATGAACCCGCGGTCCAAGTCCCTCAAGTTCCGCCATATTGCAGCTGCATACGAATACGGATAGCTCAACTGGTTCGGTTTGGAGCGCCAAACTTTAGTTTGGCTTCCTTTTCTTTCCATGTGAACGTGGCGGCGTTAGGAAATCGGAGCATGCCCGACTAAAGTCGGGCGTTCCCTCAATCGGACGCTCCAAATAAAGAGCGCCTCTTCTTTCTTTATGGTAACTCGATCAGGACAAAATCCATGATTTTCGGAGCCTGTTTGGAAGGCCCGGTGAATGCCCAGGGGCCGCCCTCGGGGCTGATCGGGCGAAGCACCGCTTCGATGCCGTCGTAGTCGTAAGCGGTCAGATAGATCTTCCACCCGTCCAACTGATCGGTTTTCATGACATCCTGCGGAACCAACAGCGTGACGGTTTTGAACTGTTTGTCCACTTGAACCGTCGGTGCGGGCGTCAACGGCGTTCCGTAATAGACCGGTCCTGTTTTGTCATCAGATTCGTACATCGCCATCGACCATCCGGTGGCGTAGATCATGTAGTCCCAATCCATGCCTTCCGGCATCGTGGCGTTTTGGAAAGGCAAAGCACGGGCGCCTTTTCGATCGGGACGATCGAAAAAGATCTGGAAGGTCACGTGATCGAAGAGGTTCGTAGGGGACCACCCGTCCGTGAGGTTTTTGAGCGTGATGTCCATACGCAGCATCCGGCCGACCTGGCTCAGTTTCACACGCAACAGATCCTGCTGATGGTCGAAGGTGATATCTTTCGGGTAACGGTAGTCTCCGGTCGGGCCGGTGTCATCGCCCTCCGGATCCGATACATCGGCTAAAAGTTCTGTCGGAATATCGAAAAAGACCGTTACCGTCGGCGAATAGACCGATTCAGTGGCCTTCTTACCGTAACCACGGACAAATAACCGGTGTGCACCGGCGATGAACTCCGAAATCCTGACTGGCACTTCCCAGTTGCCTTCCGCATCGGGTACGACCGTGGCGTATTCTTTTTCGTTGCCGTCGATATAGAGCCGGATGCGCGCGGCGTTTCGAGAGGTTCCCTTCAAAACAAAATCCTCCCGCATCATTGCGTCCCCGTGAAGGGATGTCATCGCCACTTCAATATCAAAGGCTTTGACTTCTTGTTTCTGATCGGTCGCGCGGTAAACCGCCAACCCTTTTCCACCGATCAGGTAGTTCAGGAGCCCGTTTTGACCGACCACTACGTTTTTGGAGACGATTCCTTCCGTTAAAACCGGTTCGAGCACCGTTCCTTCGGGTAATCCCATTTCCATCTGTGTGGCATACCGGGACTGAGAAGAGGTGTTGAGAAAGACAAAATAGGTGGATTCTTGATGCTGAACGCGATAGATGAAAGCCCCGGGGCCGATCGGGTCGGAATGAACCACTGTCACCCGTCCGTATCGGAAGGCGGGTGTGTCTTTTCTGAGCTGTATGATCTTACGCACGTATTGATAGATCTCCGGATCGGTTTGGAAGTGGTCGACCCCCCCTGATTCAAAGCCTTCTTTGAACATGGTGGCGCGTGTTTCCACAAACCCCTGTTCGGTGCCGTAATAGACGACCGGGATTCCGGGGATCGTGAATATCACGAGCAAGGCCTGCTTGAGATCCCGCATCGAAACGCCTTTGAGAAAGCGTTCCATATCATGGTTGTCTACGAAGGTGATCAGACGTTTCCCGGAGAAATAGTCTTCCCTTTTTTGCAGCCGGTACGCCAGCATCTGCGTCGGTTTGCCTTCTTTAAAAACGCGCCGGAGCTCCGTCATCAGCGGAAAGTCGAGCATGCTGTTGTACCCCAGATCAAAGTAATTCGAGACCAGTTGCTCGCCGGTGTCCTCATAGGGTTGCGGCGTGACCCAAGCCTCTCCATAGGTCAGGAAGTCCGGTTTCGCGTTTTTCGAAGCCCGCGCGTACACGCCATCCGGGTCTTCCAGGAACTGGGGCCAAAAAGAGTCTTCCACATAGATCGAGGTGTCGATGCGAAACCCGTCGATGCCGTAATCGATCCAGAACCCGTATACCTCTTTCAACGCGTTAACCACGATCGGGTTTTCCGTATTCAGGTCATCCAGATCCGAGAGGGCGGTATTGAAACGATTCGGATTTTCTATCTCCAAAGGCCAGTGATAGATGTTCATCGCCCGTTGCGCGGGGTCATCGTAATCATTCTGATCAAACGGGTACAGGGTCGGTTTTTTTGTCGGTATGCTTTGTTCGTTGACCGAACCGGCGAGGGTGACGGGGTCATACAGAAGATAATTCCCCACGTGGTTGGCGACGATGTCCTGTATCACGCGGATGCCTTTTTCGTGGGCTGCTTGTATGAATTCCCGGTATAGGCCGAGATCCCCAAAGTGTTCGTCAATCGCCTTGAAGTCCCGCGCCCAGTACCCATGATACCCGCCGTATTGAACGCTTTCATCCCACCACTGATTGGCCACGGGAGGCGTGATCCAAAGAGCCGTGGCTCCCAGCTCCCGAATATAGTCCAATCGTTCGATCAAGCCCCGTAAGTCGCCGCCGTTATACTTCGAGTTTTCCACACCGGCTTCGATACCATCCGGAGTTTGCACATCGTTCAGACGGTCGCCATTCCAAAACCGGTCGATCATGACGAAATAGATGACCTGGTCTTCCCAGCGCGCCGTATTGGCGTAGAGTGTCAGAAATAAACAAAGGAACAGACAAGACAAGAAGACAAAACGTTTTACTCGCGACATCTGCTTACCTCCCTTTCATAATACTTTCAAGAATCATACCATAAACAGGTTATAGTAGAAGAAATGCAGAGCCGGGATAGAGGGTCCGAAAACGCGCTAACGCCCTATCCAACCGGCAGAGTGTGGTATAATGATCCGGATGTGTCATTGTGATGCTTTAGCGGAACACGCCGGTGTAAGGAAAATACGATGCGAAGGAGTACTCTCTGAATGGCCAAGGTTTTTCTTGTGAAAGGCATTCCTTCTTCGGGTAAAACGCAGTATATTTTGAATAAGGTCGCCGAAGCCCATCGGGAAAACCCTTTTTCCTATCTGGCGCTGGGCCCTTCCGGAAGCTTTATCCGATATTTGCGAGAACGCTTCCTCACCCTCGCGGGCAGCTTTTTCAACGACAGCTTCCTCTTGCTGGACCAGTACGTGGTTCAGTTCCTCCAAAATCGAAACGACGGGCTTTTTTACATCAATCGCAGCTTCCTGGCCGGTTTTGTCGCGGGGAAAGTGCGGGAGGAGCACCGGCTATATCCGTTGTTGCAGAAGGGGCAGGGGATGATCGATGCGTTTCTTCAATTCTACACGTGGTTGAAAGACCACGATGGGGAGAATTTGCTCAAAGAGATCGAGCAGACTGAAGACACGCTCTTGAAAGAGTTCGCGGGGCTGTACAGAACGATCGACACCCAATTGCGGGAGAAACGTCTCTTCACCGTGGAGGACGCGTATTATCGATTTTTGGGGTTGATCGAACAGAAAGTGGTACAGCCTCAAGAAATCCCCTATCGACGATTGTTCCTGGATGGATTTTTCGACCTGACTCCGAAGACCCGCCGATTTTTTTACGCCTTTTTCGACTTCTTTGAAGAGGTTTATCTCTCCGTCCCGTTAAATCCGGACGGTTCGTTGATGGACAGTTCTTTCGAGGCCTTTGAGACGGAACCGTCCGATCATCCCTCCGCTTCTCCGCTCCACGCCCTTCATCGCTGGCAAACCGTCTCGCTCGAGCCCGCGCACAACAGGCCACCCGACTCCTTGAAAGCCGCGCTCAACCTGTTGGGTAAAAATCCCCCTCTCTCAGGCGTTTCCAAGGAGCGAACCTCTTCCGGTTCTCCGTCTACCGGGACGCCTTTTGAAGTCAAGGAATGCGCGAATCCCCACCAGGAAGCCCTCTTTGTGTGCAACTGGGTGAAACAGTTGCTGAAAGAGGGAGCCTATAGCCCGGAAGACATCGGGATTGTCGTGAGAGACGAACGAAAGTATCTTTCGCTTTTGAAGGAGGGCTTCTCAGAAAACGGTGTTCCGTGCCGTTTCGAAGGCGATTTGCCCCTGAATCGCAGTTTGAACGTAAACAAGCTTCTCCTGCCGTTCCGCGCTTTCTCCGGCGGTTTTTCTCCGGATTCCTTGCTGGCGCTTCTGGAGATCGGATTCGTGGAGATAAGCGAGTCGCTCCCGTTCCCCGAGTTTGAAGCGCTCGCGATGCGGTCGAAACTCGCCTATTCCAGCGCTTTCTATAGGGATATCCCTGTCACATTTGCGCAGAGAAAGAAAGATTGGAACGAACGCCTAACACAATACGCCAAACTGGTGGAGCGGAAAAAGCAAGGTGCCAAAGCCCTTGACGATGACGGAGAAACCTATCGGCAGGCAGAGCAAGAGCACGATCGCCTCCTGTTCGCCAAAGAATTGATACGGAGACTGTTTGCCAAACTTTCCTTCTTTGAGCCGAATAAACCTCCGGCTATAAAAGAAGACTATATCCGATACTTTCAGACGCTTTACGAAGACTACGGGAACAGAGGCCTTCTATCCACAACCGAAGAAGAACAGAATGCGGCGCGTGTTTTACTGGACGAAGTCCTGCCCGAAATGAACCGTTTTCTCTATGCGATCGATCCCACCGATGACGGATCGAAGCCGATCTCCCAACGGCAATACTGGAAATACCTGAAGTTGTTCGTCGATCTGTCGGGGTACCGCCAATCGGTTCGGATCGACAACCGGGTGTATTTGTCCAATCTGGAGGACGCGCGGTTTCGCGAGAAGAAGGTCAAGGTATTCGTCGGGATGACCGATCAAAACTATCCGCTCCTCGCTTCCGGCTCCGTGTTTATGCGCGCGCAATGGCCAAAAGGCCAGGAGGAGCTTCCGAACGGTTCCTTTCGCGATTATATCGTTCAAAAAGAGCGTCGCGACTTCATGAATGCTGTCAGGTCCTCCGGTGATTTCGTTCTGTTCACCTACCCGAAGGCTGACATCTCCGGGAACACCTATCTGCCTTCCCTGTTCTTAAAGCCGTTCTTGCGTTGGGCTGAAAAGCGGAAGGTTACGGGAAGTGAGCGGGATCCGCTCCTTCGCGTCACGGTGGGCGATCCGGCTAACTATTCGCTGCGGCAGTTCGCGGTCGAAACGATCGCAAAGGGGAAAAAGCCCTCACTGGAGGTCCTGGAAACATTGAAAGGAGCGGGGATCGATTGGGAGCGAATACGCCCGACCCGCCCCGGAAGCGTGTCATCTCCCCTGGAGAATACGCGTTACACCCAAACGCTTTCCGAACTCTTTGGAAAGACCTTCAGCGCGTCCAAGCACACAACGCTTCTCGAATGCCCCCGAAAATTCCTTTACCGGCATATCATGAAGCTTTACCGCCCTCTACGCGTTTTCTACGGTTTCGATTACCTGACCGAGGGTGTGATCTTTCACAACACGCTAAAAAACATCTTTTCCGATGAGAAGACCCGAAACCGGATGGACAATGCCAAAGCCTTTAAAACAACCGTGGAAGGGGTGCTGAAAAAAGAGATCGAAACGAGGATGTACGCGCCCTCGCCTCTGTTAGAAAGTGTTGAAACCGCCTACTTTACAGAGGTGATGGCCCGGTTCGCCCAAACCTATCCCGAGCGGATCGAGTCTTTGACGAATAGAATCCGGAAGCGTTATCCAGATTTGGAAACGGCTATCCCGTCCCTCTTCGAAGTCCCGTTTACGGAAAACGCGACGGCTCCCTTTCATCAAAAACCCGATGGGTCGCCCATCTACCTGATCGGGAAGATCGATCGTGTGGATATCCTTCCCGATAACCGCGCCGTGATCATTGACTATAAACGCACGATTCCGAGCGGAGGAACCGAACAGTTGCTGCTCTACGCCTGGGCATTGGAGACGCTCGAGAACCGGAAGGTCGCCGCGATTTCCCTGTTGCAGATCGTGCAAAAGCCGGAAAACGCTGAAAGAAAGTCAGGCATCAAAACCTTGGTATCGCAGATCGAAACGCCTAATGTGTTCGACGATCCCACAAGCCGCAGGACCAAGCCGAAGGATCGCGGTCAAGTGGTGGAAGAGGCCAGAAAGGCGATCGACGGCATCCTGAGCGGCGATTTCGCCAAAAACGGCAGTAAGTGCCGGCAATGTGAATATGCCAGCATTTGCCGTTTCCACTATGAAGAACCTGGAAAACCGGAGGAAGAGTGGGAGGGAAATCTGTGAGCGGGGCAGGCCTCAACGCAAACCAAAGAAAGATTTTGGAAACAGATGGAAGTTTGTTCATCAGCGCGGGCGCAGGTACCGGTAAAACCCACGCGATCGTTGAAAAGTTCTTCGCGCTGATTCGGGATCCCGGCGGGGCCATGGTATCGGCTATTCGGGTGGATCCGCTCTCCATCGCGGCGATCACCTTTACCAAAAAGGCCGCCGGTGAGATGAAGGAGCGGATCATCCGTCGCCTTGAAACGCTCGCTGACCAGCCGAATACCTCGGCGGAAGCGGAACGGATGCTCAACGCGATGCCTTTCGTCTGGATCGATACGATTCACGGGTTTTGCTCCCGAATCTTGCGGGAGTTCTCGATCGAAATGGACCTGGATCCTTCTTTTGAAGTGCTAAACGAATACCTGAAAGAGCGAAAGATACGGGGCATCGTCCTCCGGGAGCTGGATCGGGAAATCGGAGAGAGAAAGCCGGATACGAAAACCGAGCTGCAGGCCTATCCGCTCAGGAATTTGTTGAAACAGTTTCGCCTGGACGGACTAATCGATCTTTTCATTCAGGCGCTCAGCCGAAAACGATTCGACGTGTGGGACATTTTCGCACCCGGGGAAGGGGAAAGCCACCCTGCCGACGATGTGGCGATGGCCTTCGGAACGCTTTTCAACAAAATGCTAAAAGCCTATGAGACGGAGTGCGCCCGCGATAATGCGGTGGATTTTGAAGCCCTTCTGCTCTATACCCTCCGCCTTTTAGAAGAACACGAAACCGTTCGCGATCATCTGGCCGACCGTTTCCGCGCCATCATCGTGGACGAGTTTCAAGATACGAACGTTCTCCAAAAGCGCATTCTGGATTCTTTCGCCCGCACTGGAAAAACCACTCTGATTTACGTCGGTGACGGCAAACAATCCATCTATCGATTCAACGGCGCGGAGATCGGCGTGTTCAATCTCACCCGGGAGGAGTGCGACGACACGCGGTATATCACCCTGGAAGAGAACTACCGCTCTCACGAGAAACTCATCGATTTCTACAACCGATTTTTCCCGAAGGTCTTCGGGACGCAGTCAGATCGTTACGGGATCGCGTATGAACCTTTGAAAGCGGGAGAAACGGAGGAAGCGGGGCGTTTCACTGAATACGCCGGGCGTGTGCGCCTTCTGCCGAAAGCCCAGGATTTTTCTGGGGAGTGCTTCAATATCTGCGCTTATATCACCCATCTGATCAAAACAGAACATTGGCGACCGAAAGATTTCGCGGTGCTGCTGCGAACCTTGACCGCCGTCGATACCATGACCGGCGTGTTCGAAAAGTACGGACTGCCTTATTACCAGGTGGGCTCGGCAAACTTTTATAGGCGTCTTGAAATTCTTTCGCTCTTGTCGCTGGTCCGAGCGCTCTACAACCCGTCGGATGAATACGCCCTGACGCAGCTTTTGTCCAGTTACCTCTCCCCGTTCGCCGAAGAAGAAATCCTCGAGATGAGAAAACGGGATCGGCGGTTTCTCTATACCGGGTTGAAGGGGTACGTTGAAGAAGAAGGCGAAACCCATCCCCAATACCGGCAATTCCTTCAGAGAATCGAAGGGTTGCGCGCGCGCCTGTCTCTACGCTCTATCGGAGAACTGCTGCGGGAGGCGATCCGGGAGTTTGATTACGATCTCTACCTCGCCTCCTTGCCGAACGGCGGGAAGGCGTGGCTGAACGTGAAGAAACTGCTGGAGATCGCCGACGGATTCACCGGAAACGCGTCTACCCGCGAATTCTTGGAGCAGATAGCGCAGGAAAGCGTCATTAAAGAGGAAGAAGCCACCCTCGAATCGGAGGCGGATGATGTGGTGCGGCTGATGACGATTCACAAGGCGAAAGG
>JAAYCF010000348.1 GCA_012744415.1 Thermotogaceae bacterium | reverse complement strand
TATTCGAAAACATCTTTCCTACATCTTTACCCGCGTCATGGGGATTACCTAATCAAACCCATGCCGAACTAAAGTTCGGCGCTCCAAACACGGCGCTCCCAGGCACGCATGCCTTTGCTTTCGTTTGCACATGAACGAGGGCTAACCCTCCTGCCCTATTAAAGTTCGGCGCTTGATCTCTCATCACAAATCCGGGTTCTCCCGAATCCATTCCGTGGTTTTTTCCAAGCCTTTTGCCAACGAATAGGCTGGTTCCCACCCTAAAAGCAGCTTTGCTTTCCGCGCGTTGCATTTCAGTTTTTGTATCTCCGCCTGCGGATGGATGTGGGGCACGTGAACGATCTGCCCGGTATCCTTCGCGATCTCTTTCGCGAGGTTGTTAACAGCGATATCTTCCCCCGTGCCAGCGTTCACGATCTGCCCGAGCGCTTTCGAGCTTGTCCCCGCTTTTACGATAAAATCGACACAGTCTTCTACGTACAACAAATCCCGCGTTTGTGACCCTTCTCCATAAATCTGCAGGGGTAACCCGCGCAACTGATTTTTAATGAAGATGGCGACGACGCCCCCTTCGCCGTTCGTCTTCTGAAACGGCCCGTAGGTGTTGAAAGGCCGGATGACGACGGTTGGCAACCGATAGGCGTGGAAATAAGACAAAACAAGCGCTTCCCCGCTGAGCTTCGCGGCGGCGTAGGGAGAAGCCGGCTTCGTGGGGTGAAACTCGTCGATTCCGGCGTCCGATTGACTGCGGTCATAGACCATGCACGTGGACATAAACACCATACGCGTGCCTTTTTCGCGGCATGCTTCCAATATATTGAACGTTCCCATGACATCGCGTTCAAAGGTTTGACGAGGATCATCGATCGACTTTTGAACATTGATCTCCGCCGCGAGGTGATAGACGGTATCGTAGGATGCCTCGAAAACTTTTATCAGGATATCCCGATGGCGGATATCCCCCTCAATAAAGGTAAAATTGGGATTGCCGAAGAACTCGGCAATGTTCTCCATGCGCCCGTTGGAAAAATCGTCGACGACCGTCAGTTGGTCATTATCCGCGAGCAGTCGTTTTGTCAACCATCGACCGATGAATCCCGCCCCGCCCGTTATCAGGGTTTTCATGCGCTTCCTCCTCTTTATGCAGAATGCTCCAAATCATCTCTTTTACTTTCGGATAGCTCAAAGCCGGTTCGTCTTCAGTAGAATACTGTCGTATCGCGGCGGAAGCCGCCAGACCCTTATAAAAGCGTTCGTAATCCGCTTTTTCTCCAAAAAATGGCAAGATACCGAACATCTCTTCGAACTCCAGGGCGCGCATACTCTCTTCTTCGGTCATCAATTCCTCGTACAATTTCTCTCCGGGACGTTTCCCGATCACTTCAATATGGTCGTTTCCGTAGAACTCTCCCACTGCCTGCGCCACATCGCCCATCTTCACGACCGGCATCTTCAAAACGAAGGTTTCGCCTCCCAAAGAGATCTGAGCGGATTTAAGAATTAACTCGACGGCGCGCTCCTTGGTCATCACGAATCGGGTCATTGCCGGATCCGTCAAAGTCAAGGGTTTCCCTTTCTTGCTCTGCTCTATAAAGAGAGGCAGAACACTCCCGCGGCTCATCAGGATATTGCCAAAACGCACGGTAGCGAATTTTGTTTTCGAAGGGCCCCGCGTGAATTGCGCTGCGCTCATGATGCGCTCAGCAAGAAGTTTTGTGGCACCCATCGTGTTGGTTGGCGAAGCGGCCTTATCGGTGCTGGTGTAAACGACGGTTTCAACTCCCAGCTTCAACGCGCACTCGATCACATTCTGCACACCGATCACGTTGGTTTTAACCGCTTCGAAGGGATTGTACTCGCAGGCCGGTACATGCTTCATCGCGGCGACGTTGAACACGATATCGATCCCTTCCATCGCGCGGGAAACCCGGTCCTTGTCGCGCACATCCCCGATCAGGAACCGAACCTTATTGACGGCAGGAATCGCGTGCCCGTTCTCATACAAATTGAAAAGCTGCAAGTCGTGTTCGATCTCGAACTGTTTGAACTCATCCCGCGAAAAAATGCGGATGACATTCGGATTGTAAGTCAGCAACTTATTGAGAAGAGTCTTTCCCACGCTTCCAGTTCCACCGATGATCAAGATATTTTTATTTTCAAACATCTCCGGCACCTTCTTTCCTGATGTAATCCCGTGTTCATTTATCGGAACAGAGGAAGTGAAACTTAAGATTCACGTGTTTCCGAATATACCGGCCTAAAAATTGACGAGACCGAAAAAAGCGAAAATGAAAATATCGCCTTAACAAATTATACTGTCTCGTGGAGGTGGATTCCTAAGAAGACTAGAAGAGCGTAAGGAAGCGCTTCGGTTAAGGAGTATTTCTGTTTGAACATTACGAGGCAACTAACGAGAGTCGTTAATCGTTCTAAGGTGCGGCTCGAAAGAGATTAAGTGTTAGAACACCTTGACCTGGTTACCTGCTCACGATTTTTGCGGAAACTTTTTTCGTTTTCGGCTTGGGTATCTCTCTTCCCAAGGACGTGGCGGTCTCGATCCACTCCTGCATCACCGTTTGAACATTGAGCGCCGCTTCCGAATAAGACTCTCCATCCGCCATACATCCTGGTAATTCAGGGACTCGCGCTATATATAACCCGTCCTCTTCACTCCAATCGATGATGATTTCGTACTTATACACTTTGCTTACCTCCAAGGTTATATTTCTGAAATAGCTTTCGGATTTGCCTCACTTGATACGCTTTTGCTTTCGAGTGATTAGGTTGTATATTAATAATTTCTTCGATTCCATCTTTATAGAAGATGTGATGGTCGCCTTTGATTCTTTCCTGAAACCCGACGGTTTCCAGTATTTTGCACAAATCCCTAAACGGAATGTCATAATCATTAATTCCACTCACGAGTTCTTCCATCGGTTTGTCTTTTTTTCCCATACTCCCCCCGTTTGGAATCGCGCAAGTGTTATCAGTCCCTTAATCATTTTTTCTTCTTCCGAGTTTGTCTGTTTTTTCTTCTATCGGGGTGACTTGGCGGCGAGGGCTTTTCTCAAGCGAATCATTTATTCATTTCCATCCCGTGATTATATCACGAGTAAACCGATAGCCGCTTAGCCAGGTACGACGGTGTGCGGGCTTCTATATGCCATAATCCTTAAGACGATTTGAAAGCGGGTGAGCGCGATGTTTACGAGGCCTGAAACAATAACGTACGCCTTGCCGGAGCAGATCGGTGACTACGAACTCTTTGTCCAACGAAAAAAGGAATTCGATTACTTCATAGAAGACTGGTACCGCTTTCTCATCAATAACATGGCGGTAAACCGGGCGATTGCCGCATACACTCGTATTCGCATTCCTCGATTGTTAGTGTTATAC
>JAAYCF010000347.1 GCA_012744415.1 Thermotogaceae bacterium | reverse complement strand
TTTCACAGTTTGAAGAAGCGAGCGCCTTTTTTTCGGAAGTGCCCGAAGAGGCGGAAGAATACATCGAGAGCCTTATTGGGCGCGTTTACGCTTCAGTATTGTCTAAAAAAGCCCGTAACATTTCCTCTCTTTTGGCTGAATTAAAGGAACGAAACGTATGGAATCAGGAATTAGAGTTGCTTTCAAAAAGAGCTCGCTACTGAGAACGGGGAAAGCCGCCTTTTCCTTTTCAGGATAGAAAGAAATAGTAGAGGATGATCGCAATTAATCCGACGATAAGCAGAAGAAAGATAAATGTCAAAAGGAAGTCGTTGATTTTGGCCTTTCCGGTTACTTGTAATTTTATTGATGAATCCTGACGCATTTTTTGGTACTTGGACATCGCGTCGGCAACAGTGATCGAATGCGTTTCAGCGTCGTGCTTGATGCTTTGGAGGCGCTTACGCATCTTATTCGGGTCGTACATTAAACGGATCGATCGCAAAACCATCGACTTCGCCTGGAAAGTCTTTCCAATTTGCACTTTGACTAATACGAAATTTTTCGATATCAGGGGCAAGATCTCTTTTGAAATAATGACCCCCTCGAATGGAACAGTATTGTTTCCCTCCGCATCAAAATGATCGGGAAACTCCTCCATGAGAAGTTTCTCCTGATCGATAGCGGTGAATCCCAGCAGCGTGCAGAATAGCGTGTCGCCAATATCGTATTCGTCTATCGAAACCCCGTCCAGGGGGTCAACGATGGGATAGATCTCGGGTAACGTAACCAGATCGTTCCGCGAAGAGATCGATTCCGCGAATTCGCCAAAATCGATGCCTTTCAGGTAGCTGTTAGTCAGCTCTTCGTAAGTAGAGGTGTCTACCGCGAGTTCGATATCCAACGAAGAGGTCCAGTTTTGAAAGAGGTTCAACACTTCCATCTTGACAACATCGTAGTCCCCGTCTTCGATAACCTTCGAAAACCGCAAAGATAACGCTTCGCGTCCTCCCGTTTTCTTGATTTGCATCTCCAGATAGCGCATAAACTCGGCAGTAAGCTCGGTCACTTCGGATGTTTTTGAAAAAAGCTCCTGATAGTGATGATTCAAGAACTCTTTGTAGGTAGAAAGCGGACTTTTCAAATCTACGCTGACTTGCTTAGAAAAACGCCGAGGCAAACAGATAAAACGATACTCTATCTTCTCACCCGTTTTCCCAAAAACATATCCATAAAAGACCTCGTCTGAGGCTTTGCTTTCAGCGCGGATCTTGAGCGCGAAAAAATCGAAGAACATCGGATTCTCCGTTTAAGTATGATCTGTTTGCTGTTCTTTTTTCCAAACGGATTCTCCGCTTTCGTAAACCTCTTTATCAAAGTCCGCTTTCGAAACGCCTGAATGAATGACGCAATTGCTGCCGATGGTTGTGTTGTCCGGGACCTTCGCGTTGTACCCGATCGTGGTAATCAGAGAGTTATACACTTTCGGATCTTCTCGATTCGGCGCGAAGACTTTGTTTCCCACCCGAACGCCTTTTCCGATAATGGCATTTTCAGCGACGATGGCATTGCAAATCTCCGCTCCTTCCTCGATGACGCTCCCCGTCAAGACGACAGAGTTTTTGACGCTGGCGCCCTTTTCGATCGTAACGCTTTGGAAAATGACCGATTTCTCAGCAACACCGGCGATCTCCGTTCCTTCGCTAACCAGACTGTCGAGGACGACCGCTTCCGGACCGAAAAAAGCAGGCGGGCGTTCTTTCGTTCTGGTATAAAATTTCCATGAAGGATTGTAGAGGCTGAGCGGAGGGAGAGGCTGGATCAACTCCATATTCGCTTCCCAATAGGAAGGCAGCGTCCCGACATCTCTCCAGTAGCCTTCGAACTCGTAAGCGTAAAAATCCGCGTCGTTCTTAACCATTTCCGGGATAATATCGTTGCCGAAATCGTGAGTGGAATCATTTTTCGTGGCGTCATGCTTCAATAATGTTTTAAGGTAGTCCCAGTTGAAGATATAAATACCCAACGACGCGAGCGTGCTTTTGGTATTCAGCGGTTTTTCCTGGAACTCGACGATTCTTTGCTGCAAATCCGTGACCATGATGCCAAAACGGCTCGTCTCGGCCAATGGAACGTTCATACTCGCGCAAGTCGCGAAAGCGTGTTTGGAAACATGATAATTGAGCATATCCATATAGTCCATCGCATAAATATGATCCCCTGAGAGGATGAGCACGTATTTGGGGTCGCTCTTTTCGATGAAATAAAAGTTCTCATAAATAGCGTCCGCTGTACCACGGAACCAAATGTTGCCTGTTTCGTAAGTATAAGGTTGCAGGATCGTCACCCCGCCCCCCATTCTGTCCAAATCCCAGGGTCTACCAATCCCGATATGGGCGTTTAGCAGATGCGGTTTGTATTGGGTGAGAACGCCGACTCTAAAGATCCCCGAATTCACGCAGTTGCTCAACGTGAAGTCAATGATGCGGTATTTCCCTCCAAAAGGAACGGCCGGCTTCGCGATATCCTCAGTCAAAACCCCTAAACGGGTTCCTTGACCGCCGGCAAGTATCATTGCTGTGATTCCGGATGCCATCATTCGCCTCCTTATATGACGCTACCCTTTTCAAAAACCAGGATGTCCTCTTTGCGGCCGATAATCCTTCGCTCACTTCGTACCAGGCACTCTTTGTCCATAATGGAATACTTGACGGTGCTCCCTTCTTCGACGATGGTATCTTGTAGGAGAATAGAGTTTTCTACCAAAGCTCCGGCTTTGACCTTTACGCCGCGCGAAACAACTGAATTGAGGACCCGGCCAGAGATCAGACAGCCGTCCCCGACGATCGAATTCTTCACGTAGGCTGTCCCCGTGCACTTCGGAGGCGGTTGATCTTTGATCTTCGTGTGGATCGTGACGCCATCATAAAACAATTCTTGGCGAACTTTTCGATCTAATAAACTCATGTTGACATCATAATACTCTTGGATCCCTTTCTTGATGTTCCGCCAGTACCCGCTGAACTCATACCCGAAGTATCGCAACCGCTGCATATTCGGAATCAACACATCAAGTAAAAAATCATAGCCTTCCGCTTG
>JAAYCF010000346.1 GCA_012744415.1 Thermotogaceae bacterium | reverse complement strand
GAAAGGCCATCCTCTGCGGATTGCTATTTGTCCTTCTCTGCCGATCCATAATCGGGGTGGAGGCCCTCTATGTCGATTTGCGTAAAGGGATCGCGCTAATAGAGAAATCGCCCAATTTTTGGCAAGTCCTACCAATTCTCTCCTCAGATCTATCCGAAGCGACGCGTTTCAAAGCAAGGATTACGCGGATCTACCTGCCACCCGAAACGAGCTATACGCTACCCTTCCAACCTCCTGTTGCCTTGAGGCTTGAAAACGGACTAACACTTACTAATCGAGAGGGATACGGGGATATCGCGCTTGAGCTGCCTGAAGAGAAGCCGGTTTTGGAGGCGACGAAGCAGATCGAATCGATCGTTATGCCTTGGTCCTTTGAAGGAAAGGCTTTAGTGATCGAGAGCGCCGAATGGATCCAATTCTTACCTTCCTATTTGAACTATCTTGGAAAAGGCAGTTTGATCGATATGGCGATGACGCGCGCGAAATCAGGGGTTTTCCCGTTTAAACTGCTGATGGAAGAAGAACCTTTGCGGCTAGACGTGAGCGTCGGTTTCTCCTACCCTTCGTTTCCGGTATTCGCGCGTTTGCAGACCAATCTTCCTTTATCCCGTTGCCAATGGTTGGAAGGAAGCACCGAGTTACCGTCACTGCTCGATTTCCGAAAAGAGCGGCCCGGTCAGTACATGCTCACGCTGTTCGCCGAAGACATCTACGGCCAAACAGCGACGAAAGAAGTCTCTATAACGATCAACGAGTTTGCTTCTCCGGTGAAAGCCCAAGAAATTACGGATCGGGCAACCGTGGGGTCTCGCTTACTTTTCACCCAACGAGTCGCCGGAGTGTGGAACCTGTGGGATACCCAGATTAGGGGAGCGCGCGCTTCGATCACTTTTCCCTTCCCCGGTACCTTCGAAATCGTATTTGCTGCGCCGAAAATCCAGATACGATACCGCGTTTTCGTGGAGTAACCCGTGTCGTCATTTCATTCTACCAAACGATCCTTTAAAAGCAAGTTTTTTACCGCTTTTCTCTGCTTTTTTCTGACGCTGACGCTTCTTCACGGCGCCCCGCCATTGTATTTTTCACTCAATGTACCGCTTTCCTTGCAAAGATCAATCCAGGGACTTGTCGAGCAATATGCTCAGGAATTGGATTCCCTGTGGGGGCTGCCATTAACCTTCCCGATCAGAGTGGATATTCAAAAGGAAGCTGGCCTTTCTGTTCGGGGAGAAGCGACCTTTGACGGCAATCTCTATACGGTGTTTATGAACCCCAGTTTTCTCGATATACCCTATCTTTTGAAACACGAGATGATGCACCTGTACACATTCGAATGGATGTGGCGGACAAAGCAGATAATGGACGACGGCGCCGAGCAAATGATAATGTTCGAATCCGTCCCTTTATGGGTCATGGAAGGATTGGCAGTCTGGTATGAAGATCGTTTGCGGGAAGACACTCGAAGCGTCTTTCCTTGGGAATACCGCTCGCTCATCGATTTTATGGAAATAGAGGATTATCCGAAAGGAGAAGCCCACGCACAATATTATACGATCTTGTCCGATTTTTTTCGTGGGTATGATCAGCGCGGTAAATTGAAGGAAAACTTCCGAGAGGCGTTACGCTTCGTCGAAGCGGGCGATCAGTGGGCTGATGCCTTCACGAAAGCGACCGGGTATGATTTCCAAGAAGCCTACACGCGTTGGAAACAGGGGAAGATCTTCACCGTCTGGCTCTCTGTCTTTTTTAATCTCTTGGCGGCAGGGATTCCGCTTTTTCTAATCTTTTTCTTGTTCATTATCTTCCTACGCAAACGGGAACCCATCGATACCTTTGG
>JAAYCF010000345.1 GCA_012744415.1 Thermotogaceae bacterium | reverse complement strand
GTGTAGTCGAAGGCGCCGGTCGGGTTCGCCGAACCGACATCCCCCATCCCGTCCATCAGAAAGAAGGTCAAATACCCGTTGTTGAGATATTCGTCCTCGTAACTGTATTCGTTGATCGCGGCCCCCGTGAGTACGTAGTACTCATACGGCGAACTATAAGCGCCCCGATCCCTCGAGGGTTCGCTGAAGACTTCCAATACCTGCGCATTGAACAACGCCATCCGTTCACGCTTTTCTTCCCGAGTCAATTCCCGTCCTTCGATCAAATTCACGAAGCTTCCCGATTCACAAGCGTCGATGATGACGATCTTCGTTCCGTTGATCGCCGATAACTTTTGCCGGAGTTCGGTCACCGACATCGACTGCCCGTCGGACATGTACAGGTTGGATTGCCCCCCCGTGTACCACCCGTGTCCCGAGTAGTGGAAGAGGAAGACGTCTTGCGCCTGGCTCCCGCTTACGTACTCCGTCAGTAAAGCATTGAGAGCGGATTTCGTGACCCTCCCCGTTCGGATCGTGGTCGTGTAGTTTTCTGACAGGAAAGAGAGCATTTGCGCCATATCCTGCGCGTCGTTGTCCGGCGCGTCGAGGTTTCCTCCATCATCATACGTCGTGAGCCCGACGGTTAATGCCCGATACTGCGCTTCGCTTGGCGCCGCTTCCGTCGTGAAGTTCCATATCGCGCTCGCGGTACTCGCCCCGTGATTGTCTTTCGCCACGACCTTCCAGTAGTATTTTGTCGCGTTGCTGAGATTCGTGACCGCGTAGCTCGTCGAAGAAAGGTTTCCCGCTCTCAACGTCGTCGGGTTGGAGGTGGTACCCCAGTACAGATCATAAGATACGACGTCTCCGGCATCCGGGTCGGTCGAAGCGCTCCACGAAAGCGTCAGATTCACGTCCGTGTCGGTGGAGCCGTTGGCCGGGGTGGGACTCGTGGGCGCGCTGGGAGCATTGTTGACGGGTGACTGGGTGGTGAAATTCCACGGTCCCCCTGTGCTGGAACCACCTTTGTTGTCCTTCGCCACCACCTTCCAGTAATACTTCGTGGAGGGAGCGAGCCCGGTAGCCGCGTATTGCGGATCTGTCAGGCTCGTCGGCGTTTTCAAAGTCGTCGGATTCGTGTTCGTGTCCAGATACACGTCGTAAGAAATCGGATCCCCGTCAGGATCCGAACTCGGATTCCAGGAAAGGGTCGGGGTCGTCGAAATGCCAGTCGCGTTGTTCGCTGGCGACGGTCCGGTCGGTACCGTCGGGTTTTCGTTCGTTTCCGACGGTTCTGTTTTTCCGTAGTTGCTTCCGAACACGACGAAATCAAGCAGATTGATCACACCGTTCGGAGTGCACGTATCGTAGATACCGGCCCATATCCCGCCGTAACGGTCTTCGGCCGGAGCGATGTCGTATAAAACGTCGTACTCTCTGGAAGCCGAAGCGGAAGTATTATAGTGGTTGGCGAAAGCGACAAAATCGAGCAAATCGACGATATGATCTTCGTTAAAGTCCCCCAATAAAACCGGGCCGTTGCTGTCGGAAACGGCGATGGTCGCATTGTAGAGGTTGATCGTCATCGGCGAGGCGCTGGTGTTGCTGATAACCGTCGCGGATCCGAAGCGGGCATAGGCGTTGCCGTCAGTCGCTCTGGCCTGAAATTGTATCTGTAGAATCGGTACCGCTGTACTACCGATCGTCACGCCGCCGGTAAAGGCCGCCGTGATCTTTATCTGCCCTTCGTAATAGACGGGCGAAAGCATAAGGCCTCCGCTGCAAGGGCCGGTCAATGCGATGGGGCTTCCTCCCGCGCTATTGACCTGTAAACGTGTCGGATCGTACTCAATCCAGAGTTCGAAACCACCCAGGTTTGTAACGTTCTTTCCGTAGATTTCCAAGACGAAGGTCTCATAAACGTTGACGTCTTGATCCTTGATCGAGAACCCATTCGAAAAAGGCGGATCAACACGTGGCTTGGACAATTGGCCCACGACTTCGACCTTTTTCAGGACAACATCGGCTACTTTTTTTCCGGGAATCATCATCAATTCGGTTCCTTTTTCGATCCGCCCGTTCGGATCGACAAAAGAGTACCGGTAGCGATCGGAATCCGGATCGAATATCGTCAAGAGCCCTTCTTTCACGACAGGCGCGACCGCAAGACCCTTTTGGATAAAGGACATTTCTACGCCCGACACGGTCGTTTTGAGGGTTAAGGCGACTCCTTCTTCTTTTTGTATCAACGCGATCGTTTCGTTTTCTATGGACAAAGGCGTGTGAATACAAGAAACCATTAAAATCAGAACGGCTAAGATCGGTAACAATTTTATGGCTTGACGCATCGTTTTCCCTCCTTTATGAACCGATAAGGAAAATGCCCTGATCGCTCTTGTCAAAATCGACAGGGGTTAAGGTTTGCCCCTCTTTTGTGATGATGGTTGAAGCGTTGTTGAGGGTGACTTTCGCGGGATAAGACCCGTTCTTCGTATTGAAGTATATGCGCAGAATCTCGTTGTTGGGAAGATCAACGGGTTCTCCGATCAGCGACATTGTGACCCTGACGGTGCCTGTCCCGACATTGCCGATCATCAGCGAACCCGACATCGGCCCCATCGCCTGAAAGGTCCCGGTGTAGTCTCCGCCAATATTGGCGAGTTCTAACTCCGTCGCATTGAAGTCAAAGATGAGTTCGACCCCACTTACCTGCGTGAGGTTCCATCCTTTGACCGTAACGAAAACTTGCGTATTGGCACCAAAAACCGCGTCCCGGATTTGGACTGCCGGACCGGCCGGATTAGTCTCCGGCGTGACGAAATAACTGGTTACGCTTGACGGAGAATTCCCCGCCGCATTTTTCGCGACTACCCGCCAATAGTACAGCTTTCCCGCCTGCAAATTGCTTGCGGGCGTATACTGCGGCGTACTTGGGGAGCTAACTTTACTGGGATTTGCGTTTTGACCCAGGTAGAAATCGTAAGAGGTCGCCAAGTTCGAAGCCCATTGAAAGGTCGGTTTCAGCGTCGCCAGAATCGCTTTTAACGGGCTCAACAAATTGGGCAGTGAAGGCACGCCCCCGTTACCCCCGCCTCCATTTCCGCCAGGGCCGCAGGCGACCGTCAACACTATCAACAAAGAAATTATCGCGATGATTGCTTTCTTTTTCATCAATAGCCATCTCCTTTTTACACCAAATAATCGGTCTGTTGGGATCAGCGAAACAGGCGGTTCTATCTGCGCCAATAGATTGTACCACAACGGTTCTTAAATAAAGATGAGAATGCTCTTCCTTTTAGACCATAGAAAACCCGGGCGCATTTTGATACAATAAACCAAACAAGTGAGGAGTGATGCCATGGCTGAGCCAATAAAAGAGCTATCCGCGACCCAACGTTCTTTAGGGTTCGAAGAAATGCTGAAGATCATGTCGGAAGAGCTTCAGATAGAGATCGGGCAAGTACGGAACACAGTCTATCTGCTGGATGATGAAAAGACCATCGCCTTTATCGCGCGATACAGGAAAGAGGCCACCCAGTCGTTAAATGAAATACAGATACGCCAGATCTCGGAACGCTTGCAGTACCTCAGACGACTCAAAGAGCGCAAAGAGACCGTGGAAAATGCCATTCGGGAACAAGGCAAATGGGGGGACGAACTCGACCGTCAGATTGCGGCCGTCATGACTTT
>JAAYCF010000040.1 GCA_012744415.1 Thermotogaceae bacterium | reverse complement strand
GTGAACGCGATTCAAGGCAAAAAGGCCTTGGGCCTTGTCATCGGAGAAGAGGGATGGACGGTCTACCGTCAAGGGTATGAAAGCGACCGGGACATCGCCTTTCTTGTCACGTCTTTAAACACCCTTTCCGAAGCGAAGCGCGGCCAATTGAACCTTGACGACGTCTTTATAGAAACCCTCGAGGCCGAGGCGCCCCCCGTGACACTCGTCACCCAGATGGTTCCGTTACTGATGGCGACCGATATTATCCTGCTGGGATTTTTCTTCGCGGCGGCAATGGTCTTTAACGAGAAGAAAGAGAATAGTCTTACCGCTCTCCGCGTGTCGCCGATCCCAGTTTTTCGATATCTTCTCTCCAAAATCGGGGTTAACGTGGGTTTTTCCTTGATATTTTCCGTCTTCTTTCTGTTGTTGTCCGGATTCTTCAACGGGTATACGCTCACGTTGTTTGGGGTCATCCTTCTGTCCTCCTTTGTCATGTCCGGCATAGGGGTGTTACTGGGATGCTTCTATAGCTCTATTTCGGACTTTATCTATCCCGCCTTTATCGTCACCCTTGTCTGTATGATTCCGGGGTTATTGCCCCTTCTATCTGATATCGGCATCAACCTGCCAGTCTCTCTGGTAGAATGGATCCCATCTTATCACGTCTTCCGAGAAACTCACCACCTTTTGTTCCAACCCGGCGAATCGCAGGCTTTTCGGGCAGTAGTGGTGTTAGCGATCGAAAGCGTGGCGATCTTTGGCCTTTGTGTTTGGGCTTACCGCCGCCGATACTTTCGCCTGGGTCCCTCTTCAAAAATGGCATTAACGAAAGGAGAAACCGTATGAAGAGCTTCTGGGGTCTTTTCGCCAAAGATGTGAAACACCTTTCACGGGAACAGATGTCACGGTATATGCTCTTGGCTCCCTTGCTCCTGGCGTTCGTGTTGCGCATGATCCTCCCTGAATCGGGCAGCACCGGCATCCAATGGGTCGTCGAAGAAGAACTTGCGCAAAAAATAAGCATTGAACTTACCCAATTTGGAAACATTAACGCGGTGGAAAACGAAACCGCCCTTTTGGAAAGAGTGCGGCAAACCAGTTCCATCTTCGGATTGGTAGAGCGCGAGGGAAAGCTCACCCTGATCCGCCAGGGAAATGAGCCCGAGGCTCAGTATCAAAAAGCGCGACAAATCTATTTGTCGCTTTTATCCCAAAACGATTCGGCGCCGCACCTAACGATCGTTTCTTTCGGAAAAGAGCGTGTGTTGATAAAAGAGATCGCCACGGCGATGCTCATTATGTTCGTCACGTCGTTGTCCGGAATGCTGATGGGGTTTACGATCGTCTCCGACAAAGAATCGAAAGCGATACAAGCGCTGGCGGTCTCGCCACTTTCCCTGACCGAATATCTTCTGTCGAAAGCGCTCCTCACTCTGATCTACGGTGTCTTCTTCGCGTTAAGCGCTGCATTCATCATGCATGGTTTCGATTTTGATTGGGCGAACCTCTTGTTGCTGGTCCCTCCAGCCACGTTGTTCGGCTGCTTCCTTGGATTCCTGCTAGGGTGGATCGCCAGCAATCAGAATACCGCCATTGCCGCAGTCAAATTCATCTCGACGATTTTGGTGGTTTTACCGATGCTTTCCCTTATTTTACCCTCGAAATACGAACCCTTCTTCTATCCGCTTCCCGGGTACTGGATCCTTAAATTCATTTTTTCTACTGTCACCAACGATCCGGCCTATTGGATCTACTTTGGTATCGCGACGGGGGTCGGGATCGCCGGCTGCCTGGTGACCGCGCCGCTTTTGAAGCAAAGGCTCAAGCTCCGAACCCTTTGAGGTAGAGATATAATGTTGCGGGATCATTTCGAAAAAAAAGACGAACTTTTACAAGCCGCATTGATCGAGTTTTCGGAGAACGGGTATGAACACGCCTCGATCAATCGGATTCTCACGCGGGCGAAGATGAGCAAAGGCTCCTTTTACTATCATTTCCTCAACAAAGAGGCGCTTTTTACCTATTTGGTCGACACCGTCGTTGAAGAGAAGATACAGTTTCTAAAGGAAAAGACGACGTCTCGATTGACCGAGAAAAAAGATATCTTCGAAATATTGGAAGAACAGATACGTTACGCGTATGAGTTTGGACGCCTGCATCCCCTTTACACACAGTTTGCGCAGTCGCTTCTCAAAGAAAACAATATCGAAAAACTCTCTGAATTGAGGAAGAATGCCGAGAAACAAACCGAAGCGTTCTTTAGGTCTTTTATTCATAGCGGGTACGAAGCCGGTTTGTATGATCGGCGCTTCTCAGAAGATTTCATCATCCGCTTGATCAGCTTCCTCATCGGTCACGCTTATGAGTTCTTGACCTTTTCGTTCGACGTCGAAACTGGCACTTGGGAACATAACCTGAGCACGCTCATCCTTTTTTTAAGAAAAGGATTCGGGATCGCGAAACCGGAAAGTATCGCCGGCCAACCGGATAATCTGATTTAGAGGGCAGATCGTGTATAATCGTTTGGCGGTCGGTCGACGATCCGTTGAAACCTGAGACCTAAAGGAGGATTTTTCTATGCAATCGTTGGATGTGAAGAAACAATTCGGCATTTTCCCGATGCCGATCGTCGTGATCGGCACGCAACTCGAAACCAAAGTGAATTTTATGACAGCCGCATGGGCGGTTCAAGTCGATCACAATCCGCCAATGGTGGGTGTTGTATTGAGCAAAGATCACCTGACATCCATCCATATAAAAAAAACGGGATGGTTCAGCTTGAGCATTCCGACGGCGGATCACGTCGTCGCAACCGATTACGTCGGCATCCATTCCGGTAATGAAACAGACAAATCAAGCGTGTTCCCGATCTTCTATAGTCGGCAGAAGAAAGCGCCGATGATCGAAGGCTGTGCACTAAGCATGGAATGCCGATTGGTCCAAACGCTCGAAATCAGCTCCGACCCCTTTTTCATCGGGAAGATCGAGACACTGTTTGCTAAAGACCAGTACTTAACCGACGGTAAACCCGACTTCTCGAAGATGCGCCCACTGTTGTACTGCTCGACGGACGGTTCCTACTGGCAAGTGGGCGAACACGTGGCAAAGGCGTGGAGCGTCGGACGTGAAAAAGCTGTGCCCGATAAGGACTGAGCAGCAACTCCTGTAAAGAAACCGGTTGGGTTATACACCCGTAAACGAATTTCGGGAGAAGGTCAGATCTATTCTTTATCGGGTAAGGAAGGCATTTTCGCCCTTTTTTGGTCGAATGATGTATAAAAGCGGGCAAAAGGGCGAGTTTAATCAGACGATCGATTTACGATAAAGCAAACGAAATAGGCCGCCCTCGAGAATGTCGGCTATCCGCTCAGAACGAGTTAGATGAACGGGTAGAAAAAATAATCGGTCTATGGTTTTCCGGTATTCCTACCAAAAAGAACGACGCGGTTTAGAGCAACCCCATCTCTTCGGCTTTAAGCAGCAAATTCTGCCGAAAATCGGGATGCGCTAAGCTCGCGATGGCAAGAGCGCGTTCTTCGGTTGATTTTCCTTTAAGATTGACGATTCCGTATTCCGTTGCCAGATACTGAACATCCACTCTGGGTGTCGTCACTGAGGTGTATTTCAACTGAGGAACGATTCTTGAAACGCTTCCGCCTTTCGCGGTCGAATAAAAGGCCAGAATAGATTTTCCGCCTTTTGAGCGGTAGGCGCCCCGCACAAAATCAACCTGACCGCCCGTGCCGCTGAATTGAGAACCGCTGATGGATTCCGCATTGCACTGGCCCGTCAAGTCTATTTCAATAATCGAATTCACCGAAATCATGTTGTCATTCTGCCCGATCACGCAAGGATCCATCAGATAGTCCGCGGAATAACTCTCCATGCTGATATTATCGTGAATGAAATCGAAATCCTCTTTCGTTCCGTAAGGGATACCGAAGACATGCTTAAAGGGATGTAGCTGTTTTCTTCTTCCCGTAATCACGCCTTTTTTGATTAATTCAATCATACCCGGACCGATCAACTCGGAATGAATGCCTAAATCTTTATGATCGGTAAGATAGTCGCATATCGCGTTGGGCAGACCCCCGATACCCAGTTGGAGAACGGCGCCGTCCGGTATGATATCCGCGATCGCTTTCCCAATGATCTCGTCTTCCGGTTTTTTCTCCGGAATCTTGCTTTCCACCATTGGAACATTGTTTTCAACGATCGCCGCGACGTCAGAGACGTGAATCAACGTATCGCCGAAAACCCGAGGGAGATTTTCATTCACTTCGACAATTACGTTTTTGGCTTTTCTGGCCGCATCGATCACGTAACTGGCGGCACAACAGCTGAAATATCCGGATTTATCCATGGATGAAACGGTGGTGATCAGCGCATCCACGTCCATGCTCCGGATAAGCTTCGGAATCTCATGGAAATAAGACGGGACAAATTGTATCAGCCCTACTTTCACCAATCCGCGGATGGGGCCGCTGATAAACCAGGCTTTTGTTTGAACGCAATCGACAAGATCGGGTTTTAACAAAGAGTCCGTAAGATACTTTTGCGGATTGAAGGTATAGACGAGTAATTTTTCGAACCCATTGTGACGCGCGCGCTCCGCAATGGCGTTTAGAATCGCGGGCGGTTCGACTACGGTGATGCCCACAACGATCGATCCCTTTGAAGGAATGATTTCTACCGCTCTTTCGGGAGTAACCAGTTTTTTCCGATACTCAGAATCGTGCATGTTCATTTTTTCTCACTCCCCTTTTTACGTGATGATGATACTGTAATTGGCCGATCATGTTACGAAAGATCGCACGATGGGTAGGCCGGGAATCCATGAACATCAACAACCAAAACAAGCACTTTTGAGGAGATCTTTTCACGGAATGTAGGTGGATTCAACGATAAATAGAATCGTTTAAAAAAAGAAAAACAAAATTTATTTTACCATAAAGACAGAAAGAATTGGATTTTGCTCGTACTCTACCCGGTGAAAAACGCGGGCTTCTCCGGGTAACGCCGATCATTCGAAGTCGATCGACTTTCCGAGTGGGGTCGCCCCTTTCTATAAAATAAGGTCGGCGACAGGATCGTGCCATTGTACCCGTAAACAAAATTTGATTGACGCCGGCGTTTAGTATCAAGAATAATCAAGAGTCGCTTTGGGTATGCCTGATATTTTTTGTATATAGCTTTATTAGATATTAGTAATAAATTATGTACGTGTTACATTAGATTTATCCGTATTTTTAACACCCTGAAGCCGAATCAAGGTAGACGAGGTTTTAAGACAGCCAGTCGCGAGCGCGTTTTTCGGTGTTCCTATCAACGGGAAACCTTAATGAGACAAGTATTAGACACTCGAAAGTCATATTTAATTTCTTTAATCTATTAGGCTTTCCAAACTTATTTGTGGTATTATTAGCCTAATCAAAGTATATACTTTCTTGGGGAAGATACCCGTAAAAAATTGAGAGAGGGAAATCTATTTTTTGGTTGTCCAAAAAGAGAATTACCAAAATTCGGGTTATTCCGTAGGGAACGGGGGTGTTCCTTCGTCGTAGCCGCGCGCAGAATGACGCATTAAGAAAACACAACTAACTTTATTTATAATTTTTAAAAACCTGAAGGGGGATTTATGTTTAAAAAAATCAAATTGATGTGGAGAATTTTGTTATTAATTGGATTGCCCGTACTTTTGACCTTCGCGATTGTCATTGCTATCGCAACGACCTCCCTCGTTTCAAGTGAAAAAGACAATTCAGTCGAATTAACGAAATACATTTCGAGCAATTACGCCAACGAAATAAAAGCCGAATTGGAAGTTGCAATGGATGCCGCGAGGACGATCGCGCAAATATTTGAAAGTTATGAAAGCTTGACCAAGGAGGAAAGAAGAAGCGACTTTAATAACATTCTAAAGAGCATTTTAGAAAAAAAACGAGAGTTTCTTGGGCGTGTGGACCTGCTGGGAACCCAACGCATTAGACGGTCTGGATTCGAAGTATGCCGGTACCGAGGGGCATGACAGCACCGGAAGGTTCGTCCCATACTGGAGCAAATCGAACGGAAACATTAATTTGGAAGCTCTTGTCGATTATAGTGTACCGGGCGCTGGCGATTATTACTTGCTGGCGAAAAAGAGTGGCCAAGAAGTTATCACAGACCCCTATTTATATGATGTCGGTGGAAAGACGGTATTAATGACCAGTTTGGTGGTGCCTATAAAAAGCAGAGGCATCGTTGTCGGAACCGCCGGCATCGATATTGATCTCCTAACCATCCAAAAACTTGTGGAGAAAATCAAACCTTATGAAACCGGCGTATCCGCGCTATTCTCCAATGGCGGAATCGTTGCATCGCACTACGATTCCTCACGATTGGGAAAAGAAGGAATAACCAGCGAAGTCGACATGGCCGGTAAAAATATCAATCAAATGTTCGACGCTATAAAAAACGGGCAAATTTTCTCATTTACGACCTATGCCGAAGGGATGAAGAGTGATGTTTTTATCTACCTAGAACCCTTTTTTGTAGGGAAATCTAAAACGTCTTGGTCTTTGGCAGTAGGAATTCCCATGAACAAAGTTCTAGAAAAAGCGAATCGCATGCAAACTTTCTTTATCATCATCGGTATTGTATCGATAGCGGTTATATCCGCGATCACGTTCTTCATTTCTAAAAGTATCACAAATCCCATTACTGCCTTCGGGGAAATCATCGAAAAAATTAAAAATAAAGATTTGGCGTTTGCGGAGGGGCATCGCGCGGCTAAATACTTAAAGCGCCAAGACGAAATTGGGGATATCGTCAATGCTTTGACTTCCATGGAGAAAGCTTATTCGGAAACAATATCCCTTTTTAAAAAATCCATTGAGGAGTTGAATAGTTCCGCGATTCATTTGGCTTCCGTATCACAAGAACAGCTGGCCTCATCAGAAGAACTATCCGCACAAGCACAAAAAGTAGATGAAAACATACAAAATGCTTCCTCGTCAATAGAAGAAGTGACATCCGGCGTCGAAGAAGTAGCCGCGAGCGCGCAAAGCGTTTCAAAGACAGCTCAAGAACTTTCCAATCAGAATGAGGAAACATCGAAAAAAGCGAAAGAAGGCGGAGAACTCATCATAAAAGTGGCGAAGAAGGTAGAAACGGCCACAAAACAAACGATCAATACGGCGACTTTAGTCCAAAAACTGGCTGAAGGGGCAAAGAACGTTGAAGAAATCGTTAGTACGATATCATCCATCGCGGAACAGACGAATTTACTCGCATTGAATGCGGCGATAGAAGCGGCAAGAGCGGGAGAAGCAGGAAAAGGGTTCGCGGTTGTGGCGGATGAAATTAGAAAATTGGCCGAAGAAAGCAAGAAAGCAACCACGAACATCGCGCGAATATTGAAGGATATCTCCAACGGGGCGAAAGGGGCCAATGAAGCGACAAACCAAACCGTCGAAATCGTGAAAGAAGTGAACGAGAGCGCTCAAGAAGTACAGACACAATTTGCCGAAATATTGAAAATGGTCGAAAAAACAACAGGCATGATCGAAACACTCACATCCACCTCTGAAGAGCAAGGAGCAGCGGCCGAGGAAATGGCGTCGGCAATGGACAGTTCCGCAAAATCCGTGAGTGAAATTTCCGAGCAAACGCAACAAATGACAAAATCGGTAGGACAGCAAACAGATGGCGCGCAACAAGTGAGTTCTTCCGCGGAACAATTAAACGGTTTGTCTAAAGAGTTGGAGGAAGAAATCGAAAAATTTAAGGTATAATACCGAGGAGCTTAGGTCATTCGGCATTTCCCTGAATCGCCTTCCTTGGCGAAACGCGTTGATGCGTTATCTTCTAAAAACGAGACAAGACGCAGGAAAGTATAACCGAAAAAGCATCCCAAGATGGTTGATCGGCGAAAAGTCCAATTCAACGATGAAGTAACTCCGGTCACAAGGATACCCACTGGGTCTCGTTCGGCAAAGTCGAATGGGGCCCGGTTTTTTATTCAGGAGGAACGATGATAGCACTTTTTATCGATCTTTTTCAAACCCTCTCAGTCGTGTTGGTGGTCGCGTATATCGTTTTTCACACCCGCTTGACCATTCTCCTTTTCAAAGGAAAAAAGGGATTTTCAAGCGGGTTGATTTTAATCGCCATTTTCGGATTGTTTTCGATTTACGGAACGCTGGGCGGGGTGAATGTCCTCGGGGCGGTTTCGAATATTCGTGACTTGGGGCCATTGGCTGCGGGACTTTTGGCTGGACCGCTCGTTGGGATGGGCGCGGGATTGATCGGCGCCCTCCATCGATATTCGTTGGGAGGGTTCACCGCTCTTTCCTGTTCTCTCGCAACGGTTGTTGCCGGATTGATCGGGGGTATCGTGTATCTCAGCCGTAAACGCATGTTCCCGAAGATCGTGCCCGCGCTCCTGCTTGGGGCGCTGGAGCCACTCGTTCACGCCGCGCTTTCTTTGTTCATTGCGCGTCCGTTCGAGCAAGCGTGGGAGGTCGCTCTCGCCTTCACACCGGCTATGATGCTGGTAAACGCGATGGGGCTCGCCGGATTTAGTTTCATTTTCTACCATCTCGGGAAAGAACCGAAAAGGGGCGAAGGATAATAATCCTTAAACCTTTTATTTTTCATAAAACACTCGCTCAAACCGCGTTATTAGTTGCGTAGTCGGAAAGGCCATTCATCCAATAACGCGACGCTTTGCGTAATCATGCCGGAAAGCTAAGGATAACGAAAAACTGTGCACGGAAGGGCGATAGAGTTGGATCTTTTTCAATTAGTTGATCGATGGGTGCATGTGACTCAAAGAGCGTCAAGCCTTACTACAAAAGCGGTGCGAGAAGCCTCTGCAAAGGCTTTCAAGGAGATCGTCTCCAAAGATAAAGATCAGGTCTTTGCTTGGTGCGGCCAACTTCTGGAAAAGCGAAAATGGGAATACGGACTGATCGCTTATGATTGGGCGTACCGTATGCGAAAAGCCTACTCGGTAGAGACTTTTAATCTATTTGAACGCTGGCTGGTGACCTATATCAAAGATTGGGGAGACTGCGACGATTTTTGCACACATGCCTTTGGAGAACTGTTGAGTCAGTTCAATACGCTCTTTGATCGCGTGGAAAAATGGACAAAGTCCGAGGCTTTTCCCGTGCGTCGGGCCGCAGCAGTCACATTGATACTCCCAATCCGGACAAATCGCGATGCGGATATCGACCCATTTCGAATTCCTGACCTTCTCATGGATGATTCGCATGATTTAGTCTTGAAAGGGTATGGATGGATGCTCAAGGTGTTGTCTCAGAAAGATCCGCATAAAGTAATCGATTACGTTCGGAAGCATGAAGAAAAAATGCCCAGAGTTGCTTTCCGCTATGCCATCGAAAAGCTTGACCCGCATATCCGCGCAGAGCTTATGCGTAAGGGCTGATGAGGAGGGATCATATGAAGCACATCGATCTGTGTCATTTCTCGGGAACCGGGAATACCCTGCGGGTGGTTCAGGCGCTTACAGAAACACTGGAAAAGCATGGTATCTCTGTTCGTCTGCATCCCATCGAAACCACCGATCCGCATACTCTGATCGTAAAAGATACCCTTGGATTGGCCTTTCCCGTAGCTATACAATCTACCTATCCTTTTGTATGGAAGTTTATACGCGCACTTCCCAAAAACCCGGGTAAGGGAGTATTCATGGTCGACACGCTCGCCGTGTTTTCAGGAGGTATCGTCGGTCCTCTCAAAGACACCGTGCGACGCAAAGGATATACGCCTCTCGGAGCGATTGAGATCCCCATGCCCGACAATCTTTTTCCCAAACAGGATCATCCAGAAAAGAACGCTGCTCGTATCCAAAGAGGCCTTCAGAAAGCCCGTTTATTCGCAGAAGAATTGATCGAAAGTAAGGCAAAATGGGGCAAGAATGGGATATGGGGATATGGAATGTATGCTATGTATATGGCCGCGATCTTCTTCCTTCTGCCTCCATGGCAGTTTCTCCTGAAAAAAGTATTATTCCTGAATATCCGAAAAGAAAAGTGTATCCAATGCAATCTATGCTCGAAGCTATGCCCTATCGGCAATATCACACCCTCTGATCAGAAATCCACATACCCAATCATCAAATACCGATGCGAGGCCTGTATGCGATGCATCGCCTATTGTCCAAAAAACGCGATCTATGCCGGCAGCCGTAGAAAATCCCCCTGGCATTATCGCGGAGTGAAAAGCGCACAGATCCTCACACACTATCGAAATCACACGAGCTCGGCGGAGTCTGAGGAGCAATCGAACAACTCCTTTCGAAAAGAAAATTCCAGAAAGTGAGGCGATCAGACAGATGAAAACCTTGCACGATCTCGTTCAGTCCCCTTCGCGTTACGTTGCCTACAATGCTTCGAAAGAACTCAATTTGGATTCGAAAGAAGATTCCAGACAGCGCATGATCCTGGATCCAGACATATCCAAGATCGTCGAAGAACTGCGCGATTGGCCAGGCCCTTCGATCAGTAGCCATAAGAGCGCGCAGCAGTTTTTCCACAAGTTTGTATTCTTGGCCGACGCAGGTATGAAGAGAGAAGACCCAGGAATGAAGCTCGTGATCGATCGGATCCTTTCCACCTTCGACCCGGATGGAGTGCCTACCCTTACGACAACCATTCCCAAATCCTTTGGAGGAACCGGAGAAAGGATGCAGGCTTGGACACTGTGTGATGCGCCCAGCACGCTTTATGGGCTCGTCCGATGCGGTGAGGAGCGTCCTGAGGTTGCAAAGGGAGTAAAGCATCTCTCTGGTTTGATCCAAGAAAACGGATACGGGTGCATCAGTTCCAAAACACTTGGGAAATGGCACGGCCCGGGGAAACGCTCCGACCCTTGCCCCTATGCGACTCTGATCATGACCAAACTGCTTCTGGCTGTTGACCCCGAGCGGTATCGAGACCAAATCCATTCAGGAGTGGATTGCTTGTTGGATTTATGGGCCAATAGCCGTGAAAAGCATCCGTTTATTTTTTACATGGGCACAGATTTCCGCAAACTCAAGCTCCCGTTTATTTGGTACGATATCCTCCATGTCTTGGACGTCCTCAGCCAGGAAAAAACTTGTCACTCGGATTCCCGTTATTTGGAGATGTACACTGTAGTCAAGGAAAAAGAGACTGCGGAAGGATGGATCCCTGAATCGATCTATACCCCATGGAAATCTTGGGATTTCGGTCAGAAGAAAGAAGCTTCCCATTGGATGACCTTCTGCCTGCGCAGAATCGAGAAGCGGATGGGCAATCCCGCATAGTTTTGCCCGTATGAGCAAAACGAGGACGCATATCCAGTTCATCCAACAACCCTTTTTCTGATGATAGATGGGGCGCAACCCCAGTTCGCTCTTCAAACACCGGAAGGCCGATTCTACCGGCTGTATCGTCATATAGAGCTTCCAGATTTCTTCTGCGGACAAATCCGTTCGCGTGCTTTCCAACACATAGCATCCCGTCCGCTTCTCCCGCTGTTCCCGCTCGACCTTTCTGACTTCCCAGCGCAGGGATTGGGTTTCTTTTCCGTCCTGGGTCGTTTCGGTCGTAACCGTATAGTACTGGGCAATGGATGGATATCGTTCCCGGATTATTCCCACCCGTTCCCAGACCTTTTCTATCTTTTTTAACCGTTTCATCCGAATCCTTCCCGACAGCCTCTCCAGCGCTTCGAGGAACCGTTTTTCCTGTAGAGGGTCCATCCCCACGACTGTATAAACCGTCTCCGATATCATACAGCCCATCTTTTCCGATCTTTTCCAGATTCACTTCCATCAGTTCGTTCAGTTTATACCCCAAACCGTTACGACTATTAGGCCACTACATTTTAGAATTCTCGTAATCTTCGACGATTTCTTGCGGGTTTCCGATGATGTTTTCCCTTATTATTGACACTTTCTTCCAAACCGGTCGAAAGTTGGGTTAAGCAAACGATCAAAAATACTTCCGGTTTTTAGAACAATACAAACTGCAAGTACTACTCGGTTTTATCTGAGATTTACCGATAATGATGAATTTCTTTATTTTGATTGACACCCCTTTGATATTCAAGTAGTAATATTTGTTAGGAGTTTTCTACTCACATTTTGGAGGTGGAGAAACGATGGTGCTTCGCGAAACGGGAATGACAAAAAATCAACAATGGATGTTACCGCAAAATCGAATTCCTATTCTTAATCATTTTAATTACGAGTGGAGGGATTGCGAGGAAAAACGAATTCGACAGTTATTATGCACGGTTTCCTACGCCGTACAATACGGATTTGTAAAGGGTCTTTAAATTTGATCGATTTTCGTATACGGTATATCGACTTATTTCGCTTTATCTTTTAGGGGTTTTATATTACTTAG
>JAAYCF010000344.1 GCA_012744415.1 Thermotogaceae bacterium | reverse complement strand
GAACCGTTTTTCGACCGTTCTTGGAACCGCTACGCTGATCCGTATGATCGAGCAATTTCGAAAGCGGATGCCGCGTTCGAGTTTATGTCCAAATTGGGGGTATCTTATTTTTGCGCCCACGATCGCGACCTGGCGCCGGAATTGGACACCCTGCGCCTGTCAAATGCGTTGTTAGACCGTGTGATTCCGCATATCCAATCATTGATGAAAGATACCGGTATCCGCTATTTATGGGGGACCGCCAACTTGTTCGGGAGCGCCAAGTACGTTCACGGTGCGGCCACCTCTCCTGACGCGAAGGTTTTTGCCTATGCCGCGGGACAAGTGAAGAAAGCTTTGGAAGTCACAATGGCGTTGGGAGGGGAGGGTTACGTCTTTTGGGGTGGTCGCGAAGGCTACGACACGCTCTTGAATACGGATATGAAGAAAGAGCTTGAACACCAAGCCGCTTTCTATCAAATCGTTCTGGATTACGCCCGAGAGATCGGGTTTAAAGGGCAGTTTATGATTGAACCGAAACCGAAAGAACCGACGAAGCATCAATATGATTTTGACGCTGCGCATAGTCTGGCGTTTTTGCAGCGTTACGGGTTGGACCCCTATTTTAAGCTTAATATCGAAGCCAACCACGCTACCTTGGCCGGTCATTCTTTTCAGCATGAGCTACGGTATTCGAGGATTCACGGAAAACTGGGCAGCGTCGATGCGAATATGGGTGACCTGCTCCTTGGATGGGATACCGACCACTTTCCTACCAATCTATACGACACCGTGCTCGCTATGTATGAGATATTGCTGAACGGGGGTTTAGCGCCGGGAGGATTGAACTTCGACGCGCACGTGCGACGCGGCTCCTATGAAAAGAAAGACCTATTTTATGCGCATATCGCAGCGATGGATGCCTTCGCCGTCGGGTTGAAGATAGCGCAAAAAATAAAGGAGGATCAGTTTATCGAAAAACTGATTCAAGAACGCTACGCTTCCTTTGAAACCGGCATTGGGGTTCAGATAGAAAGCGGAACCGCGAATATCCGAACTTTGGAAAACGCTGTTATCGATACGCCCATTTCCCTACCTTCTTCCGGAAGACAAGAGCTTTTAGAAAACTACTTGAATCGTATCTTATTAACCGCTATTCGTTAGCGGACATAATGAAAAGCTGAATCGGAGAGCGGAGCGCCTTTCTCTTTAAAATGGTACGGATTGTTGACACGTAGCGATCTGCGCACAGTTTACTTCTCGAAGCGACAGGAAGTAGATGGAAAAGAAGAAAAATGTGGTAAAATAACCCATGCGTATCGCGCAGGCGGGAGAATAGTGGCCTCCTGAACCCGAATCCCACTATAGCGGGGCTGATGCTTAACCGAGGTCGAATTGGGTTTAAGGATACTGAGCAAGCGGTGTTGAGAACCGGGCCCGATGCGACGGAACACTGTGAACCGGGTCAGATCCGGAAGGAAGCAGCCATAAGCAGTTCGTTTCGTGCGCCATCGGAAAACCTGATTTGAGCTGGCTACTAAGAGAATTACATCCAATGAGAACGAAGAAAAGCGCGCGATGCGCTTTTCTTTTTTTATTTACTGAAAGTTGGCAACATCATCGGATCAAATTGCTCAATCCCTAAACGAAGTCGTAAAACCTGGTTATAACGTTCTGCCGCGTAATAAGAATCTACGAATTCGAGTAGGGTGAAGAGCGCGAACCCTCCCGCTCCAACCGCTCCGAGCAACGTATTATTAGACCGCGTGATCGCTTCTCCTTCTTCGTCCGTATCGCCCGTATCCATAGGCAAAAACCCGAAAATAGCGACGCCCAGAAAAGCCGCCTTCGCCCCCAGGAAAAGGAACCCCCTTTCCCATTCGCCGGTATACAAGTGCCCGGCGCTCGGGATTAGCAAGGAAAGCTCAGCAGCAACCCACGGCTCTTTTTTCATCTCGCTGTACATCAATAGCCTTTTACGCATCTCCGTTTCCGGATCGCCGAACATAACGGGGATTTCGGTCGCCGGAATATATCCCGTTGCCTCGGGTACGCCAGTTACCGAATACCCCTGCCCCCACTGGCCTGGAACGGTGGTGATCGGAGCCGAATTCGATTCCATCGAAGCATTGGACGTTGACAACAGAACCGTATCGAGAGGCTCGATTCGGATGATCTGGTTTGTTTTTAGCCTTAATGAACTCCCTGTTTCCAGCAGAACTTCCACTTCGTCGCCAAGATAACTCAGAATCTTCCCCGACAGCTTCGTTCCGTCGGATAAATAAATAATGTCCCCAAAGGCCATTAAGGAGAATAGAAAAAAAAGGATGATCCCCAGCGCTTTTCTCATCGTATGCCTCCCGTAGTAGTCGTTTCGTAAATACAATTCTACGGAATCCCTCTGTTCTCCTTAATCGGTTAGTAGCTCAGTTCCCAGACAAACATCTCCCGTTTTTTTAAGCAATAGGAGCCGTACGTTTCCGCGTAACCCAATGCGCCGTGCGCCAGGACGATCCCCAAGTCAAGGAAATTAAGGGGCTTTTTGTCCGTTAACTCGATGCGAAGCGTATTGTTCGAAAGAATCGTAAAGGACCACGGCTGCCTATTTAAAGCCGACGGAGAAAGAATCATGGCTTCGATAATCCGCCTTTGCCGGTCGTCGAGCAGCCCTTCTTCCCCTTTTATAAAAGTTTGGAAAGGCCTTCTTAATCCCCCTCTGACGAGCGTCTTAAAAAATTTCCCTTTCAAGTTTTCTTCTTTTGGTTGTCCGAAACGGAGGAAAGCGGGTACCTCTTCTTGGGTTCCTATCGCTTGCCACATCGTTCCGTAACCCAATGACACGAGATGAAGGATCAGTTGTTCTCCTTCAAAACCGTACTCAATACTAGAAAAGATACTGTCTTCGTGAACATATGCAAAAAAACGGCCCAAGGCTTTTGCATCCTCTTCCAGTTTCCAATTGACCGGCCGCGCATTAGGCAAGAACAGCAACTTTTCCTTCAACGCGAGCAAGTTCGATTTTTCTTCATTCGACAGCGTTTGAATCACATAACTGCGTACTGTTGATCGTTCTCCTGCTAAACGGAAAAACTCCATTCTTTCCCCCTTTCTTCAGAGGCTCTCTGAGTGTGATTTAATAGACGATGATGCGTTCTGTCCGTCGAGCCTGTACACCGCTTTCGCATTCTGGTTGAAAATTCCGATATAGGTCTCGATCGCGAACCGCTCTGAGATCTCCCCTTCCGTATGCATCCGATTGAGCGTCTTTTGAACTGTGGATTTCGCCCATTTCGCGCTTAAATAAAACCATTCCGGTAAAAAATGAGCATCCGATGAATAGAGACACTTATTCATCGGACCGAGTTCCGAGAGTTGTTCGAACACGTTTCGCATGCCGGATTCGCTGAGATAAGGTATGGCCAAGCCAAGATCCGTGTAAACATTCGGATATATGGCGGACAAGTATCCTGTTTCGCGGCAGTAAGGGTAGCCCGTATGCAAGAGAATAAATGGGACGCCCTGATAAGCGGGCATTTCGAATAGACCTCGCAACAGACAGGGGTTTGATTCGATCAAATCGATATCGTGATCTCCGTAACCCGTATGCAACTGAAATGGGATCCCGCGATGCGCACTCTCCGCGCAAAAGTATAAAAATACGGCGTCCAGTAACGCTTTGGATTCTTTCCTGGGTTTTGAGATCCTGTCCCGCTTGATGCGAAGAAAGGCTTCTTCTACATCTTTTTTGCCGGGTATAGTAATATTCAAACCGCTTCGGTAGGCGATAATGCTCTTCAGCGCCACGCTATGGGGAATCAAACGATTCGCGTTTTCCGTGATCGCGTCCCAGAGTTCCGACAAGGATCGCGATTCTTTTATGCAGGTTTCCAGTACGCTTTCGATTCGCAACACGCGAGCGGCAGTCACGACACGGTTGATTTCATCAAGAGGGGCAGAGTCGTTGTTCGAAAACCCATCATCGACGAAGACGCATTCTATTTTCTGTTCCGCCACAATCCTTTCGAATAAAGCCATCGAATTGATTTTTCTCCTGGCGGCTAACACGCTTTCTTCGTCCGGGTCGCAAGTGAGCAATTCAGACAGATCCCGTAGCGTTCGTTCAAAAAACACCGTCGATTTTAAGAATCGGCTGTTTTTCGGCTCGTGATACCCTTCCGTGTAGTACATCCGATAAAAATCCGAACTCAAAACCGGGGATCTCAGAAAGGGATGCGCGTGGTGGTCGCAGAGGGCGATTTCGGGAAACACCATAATGGGGCTAATACCTGTCTTTCAACAGCGCCGTTTGCTCTTCAAAAGACAACGCGTTGAGTTTCCTGTACTCCTCTTTTCGCACGGCGATAATCGCTTCTTTCATCATCGGATGAAAGAATCCATTGAAGTCAGAGTTACTTTCAAAAGCGCGAACACACTCCAGAAGATTAAGCGGGAGCCGGGCAATCTTCAATCGCGCGAGCTCTTCCGCCGTTGATGACCCTGGGTCTTTCTGGCAGGGTGGAGGCAACGCCAGCCCTTTCTTGATACCCAGGACACCGCATAGAATGAGCCCGGAGAGGGCTAAATACGGGTTGGAAGAAGCATCGCAAGTTTTCAACTCAAAGTGGTCGATGTTCTGTTTAGCCCCAGCACAGTGAGATTCCGGGGGGGTGATTGCCCGTAAGGCCGCTTCACGATTATCAACTCCCCAGCATTGAAAAGCTCCGCTCCAACAATGCGGTTTGAGCCTGTGGAAAGAATTCGGAGAAGGGACGGTCAACGCCATGAGGGAGGGTAAGTTTTCTAAAACGCCCGCCACAAAGGATTCGCTCAAATCTGGATGGTTATTTTTTCCGAAAGCGTCACGGAAAAGATTTCGATTTTCTTTCCATAAACTGAAGTGAACATGGCATCCGTTTCCCGCTTGCTCTTGCGCATACTTGGGCAGGAAAGTTGCGGCATAACCGAATTGGGCGCTTAGGCCGTGGACTGTCTGACGAAAGAGGATCTGGTTATCCGCCGCCTCCAATGCATCCGAATAACGGGTGGTCAACTCGTATTGTCCGAACCCGGATTCCGAGTAAAACCGTTCCACTTCCAATCCTTGCATTTCCAAAGCGTCTCCCAGACGCGCGATAAACGGTCCGTTCTCCATGATTGCGGAAGGGGAAGCGAAAAGCGTTTTATCGATGGGTTCACCCGTCACTTTGTTCAAGAGAGTAAATTCATTCTCAAACGCTGCCTTTATCGAAATCCCGTACTGAGACAGTTCCTTGAGCGCGTTTTTTAGAAAGCGTCTTGGATCGATCGACTCCTCTTGTCCCCATTGGGTCATCTCCCCGTAGACGGAGGCGTATCCCGGGAGATAGGGTAGAACCCGCAACGTATTCCAATCCGGTTTCAGGAAGATCTCACCGACTGGAATGCAGGGAGATTCCGGTACGACATAGTCTCCGCAGGCGCTTACCCCAAGCTGGGCTTTCGAGATGCTGACTGGAAAAGAACCACCTTGTTCGAAAAGATTCCGGTGTATCGCCTTCCCTCTGATGATATTGGCGTAATCGCACCAAAGGATATTCATAAAGACGATATCCGCGGCTCGAAGCAGCAATCGGATCATTTTTTCCATGCCCACACCCCTCTGCGTTTCGTTTTCGCGATAATTATACCAGATTCGAGGGATAGCGATTCTTAAACGCCGATCTGAGTGTAGAAGGGAAGCGTATCTTGAGGTAAGGGCTTCGATATGGATCAGGGTTTATGATACCGTTGGTTCCACTGGGGTTTTCTTCGTTTTTCGATCCGGTAGATGAAGTTAGCGTAAAGTTCGGTATCCATACCGAGCGGCGCGAGGAGTATGCTTAAACAACCGTCCAATAACTGAACGCAACCCCTTAAGAAGCGGTACCCGACGAATTGGAAGTAAGCGAACAAGTTATTCAACGGGGAAGTGCTTTCTGAAAGCGGATAGAAGCGATAGACCCGACGTATCATCGGTTTAGCACGCATCCTTGTCGAAATGTTTAAAAACCGGGCACCGATAGGCAATGCACTGACCCGGACGATTGTCCCAGCGAATGAGGCACCCTTCGGGGCCCAGGTATTCGCAAGCATAAGGATCGATGCCTTTTTCTCTCAAGATTTCAAATAAATGGGCATTTGCTTTATGATGGACTATTTCGGGTATAAAAAGGGGCGAGACCCCGTAAGCTTCTCTGAACTGATGAAACTCGTCACTCCACATGCCGATGCTTTTACCTTTTGGTAACCGCGTAGGATCATAAATACGGCAGCAATCCCCTTGACATAGTTTACAAAGCCAAAATAGTTGGAATCCAGACAAAAACGGTTACCCTCCCGGCACTCGGCCTCACTAAGCGAGACAACGCGGTAGTATAATCCAACAGGCCGATAAAGTCAAGATCCCGAGAAAAAAAGCTTACCGCTTTGAAAGTTAGTCTGCTCCGAGCCAACGGAGGATCAAATCCGCAGCCGTTTCTTTTTCACAATCGTTAAGGATCACATGTCCGCTTTCCTCAAGAACTCTCGTTTCCAGGGAATGGGCGCGCGTCCGTGTTCGTAGAAGTTCGGATACATCTGTCGGAATAACGGTGTCTTTTCTTGCCAAAATCAACAAACAATCTGAAGTCACGTTTTCAAGCATTTTTATACACAGATTTTGCAACCGGCGCAGATCGGCCAGTTTTTCTATCAGATGATCGCTCCAGTATTCGCGATGGAGAACGTTTAAAAAATCCTCCTGATATTCGACGTGATTGCGTTTAGAGGTTTTGAGGAAATATTTCACGAACGGGGTCCATTTCATCACCGGATTCTTAACAATGACAGCCGGCGCGCAGAGACATAACTTTCGTATCGGGAACTTTTCGGCCAAAAGTAAGGCTAGAACGCCTCCCATCGATAAACCGCACACATAGACCGGCTTTTCCAGCCGGAGAAGCGTGAGGTACCCGTCGAGCGCCTCTCTTAGCCAATCATCGTGCTTTGACTGCATGAAGTCTCTTCGGTTAGTCCCGTGCCCCGGCAATCTCGGTATATAGACGGTGTATTTTTGTTGAGACAGCCTTTCTGCTAAATACCTCATATCATAAGGGGTTCCCGTGTAACCATGAAGCAGCAGAACCGATTCCCGCGTTCCGCTGTAAAAGAAAGGAGCGCATCGCGGATCGACGATTCGGGTTTCCTTTGGGATTTTCGCGTAGTTCATTTTTTTCACTTCCTCTTAGAATGTCACGAGTCTCTGATTAAACGAAGGAATAATCGACCGCATGATAGGTTTTGAGAGAGCGGTTGGGGCTCTCCATCCAAACAAATCGAAGCTGTTCGGAGAACTCGGGTTGTATCTTTCCAGCTTCTAACCAATAGCGGGAATGCTGGGAACGAAATAAGCCGGGATTCGCTTTCAAATAGAGTGTGACAGGTCGATCGACAAAGGCAGCTTCCGAAATCTCATCGAGGGTGGCGATCTCGGCCACGAGCCTTTTGCGAAGAGGGATAGGCGGCAGCGGAAATGCGTTGATTAATGCTATGTTTCTCCCTAAAGGCCCGATGATTTTTACATTTGCAAACTCTGAATCAACTTGCTCTTCTCGCAATCGGCTCAGTAACATTTCATT
>JAAYCF010000343.1 GCA_012744415.1 Thermotogaceae bacterium | reverse complement strand
TGACGCGAGCATCACCGTAAAACCATTCGCAAAGAGATTGACGCCGAGCCCGACCACGAAGATGTTCGCCCGAAGATTGAGCGAAAGCACCCCCATCAGGAGAGCCAGGAGTACAGATATCCCGATTCCGGCGAGGAAACCGATCAATAGATTGTGAGTGAGGTCGGCGGCATAGATGGAAAAGAAGGCGGAGAGGAGCATCATCCCTTCCAATCCGATGTTCAACAGCCCGGATAGGTGCGTGAACAGCCCTCCAAGGGCGGCGAAAAGAATAGGGGTCATCATCGGGATGATGCCGTTGATGAAGGTTTCCAAGCCCCACCTCCCTTCTTCTTTCTGACAAACGAAAAAAGCGTTTCCGCGGTTACGGTGAAGAAGATGGTCGCTTGTATCGTCCGAGCGATTTCGGGGGTAATGTCCGATAACAAGGCGCCCACGTTCGCCGCGTTTTCGAGATAGGCGAAGAACAACGCAGAAGGAATTGCCCATAATGGTTGGTTTCTAGCGATTAAGGCGACGGCGATGCCGTTCCAGCCGTAACCATTCGAGAATCCCCGAATCATTCGGCCGTGGATGCCGAAAATGTCTATCATTCCAGCCATACCGGCGAATCCGCCGCTGAGGAACATCGAAAGCATCAGGATTTTCGAAACCGAAATCCCGGTATATCGCGCAAAAGTTGGGTTCTTGCCAGTCAGGGCGATCTCGAAACCGAAGACACTCTTTTTCATCACCAAATAAAGAGAAAACGTGAAGATGAGGGCTAAAAACAGGCCGGCATGCAGGTCTGAAGGGGGAAGCAACTTCGCGAACAGGAATCTGTCGCTAAAATAGGGCGTCGCAGCCATTCCGGCGTTCGGATCGATAAAAACCGTTTCGATAAGCGCGTCGACGAGATAGATGGCGATATAGCTGATAAGGAGAGAAGAGATCAGCGTGTTGACGTTGCGCTTGATCTTGAGGTAACCCGATAGCGCGGCCAATAAACCGCTGCAGCAAAACACGATCGAAAAGATAAAGGGATAGAGCACGACCGGCGGGAAGGTCTCAAAGCGCCATGCCAGGAATACTCCGAGAAAACTGCCGAGATACACTTGCCCCTCGAGACCTAAGTTGAGGACCGATGCGGAAAAGGAAACGCAGGCGGCGACTCCCGTTAATACCAGCGGGATCGCGCTCGCCAGAAGATTTCCAAAGAAATACGTGTTACTGAAAGGGCCGACGAAAAACGCGTGGACGGCAACACCCGGTTCTTGGCTCGTTAAAAGAATCACGCAAAGCCCAAAACCCAACGCGGCGCCAACAATAAAAACAGTCCTCCACACGTTAAATTGGTTCATCTTGGAAGCTCCCGGTTTGTCTCGCCCTGACGGTCGCTCGGGCATACGTATGAGAGAGGGGCGCCCAATCCGAGCATCAACTCGCCGATGGTGGTTTTCGTAAGGGTGGCGGCGTTTTCCAATTCTGCGATGATCTCGCCTTTATAGATGACAAAGATGCGATCAGCCAAGAACATGACCTCGTCCAGATAAGAAGAAACGATCAATACCGCTTTCCCCGATCCCGCCAATTCGGCCAAACGTTTATAAATATAGTCGGAAGAGCGGTGATCCAATCCCCAAGTCGGCTCGCAAACGATCAGAACGGATGGATCCGAAGAGATCTCGCGGGCGAGGATGACTTTTTGGACGTTTCCGCCTGAAAGCGTGTCAAGGGAAGCTTGGATGGCAGATCCCTTGATACGGTACTCTCGGACCAACGACTCAGCGTTTTTACGCGCAATCTTTCGATTAATCCAACCCCGCTTCGAGTAAGGGATTTCATAAAGTTTTGTCGCTATGATATTATCCAGGATGCTTGAAGAGATAGAAGCGCCGACACCCGTTCGATCCTCCGGGATATAGGCAATACCGGCTTTTCGGAAATCCCGCACCGTCTTTCCGGTAAGCTCTCGATCTCTGAGGCAAATGTTGCCGGATACGACCCGCCTGAGACCCACCAACGCTTCCACCAACTCTTGTTTTCCGTTGTTGGAAACGCCGACGAGAGCGGTAATTTCGTTCTGGCGCACCGCTAAATTGGCGGATCGGACAACTTCAGTTTTCCCGTGAACGTCTCTCACGGACAGATTTTCTACCTTTAAGAGAACCGGATTATCTTTCGCGGGTCTCTTGGTATTGAGCGCGCCGGGATATTCCCCTATCATCAAAAAAGAAACCTGTTTTTTATCAAAACCGGAGATCGGGTCTTCCGCGATATCCCGACCGTTTCTTAAGATTGTGATCCTGTCGCAGATCTCGAAGACTTCCTCTAAACGATGGCTAATAAAGACGATGGTTTTTCCCTGCGTTTTCAACTCACGAATGATGAGAAAGAGCCTTTGTATCTCTTGAGGGATTAAGACGGAGGTCGGCTCGTCCAGAACGAGAATATCGACGGAACGGTTCAAGATCCGCAAGATCTCCACCAATTGCCGCTGTCCCATCGTCAACTCGGACACGATTGTTTCCGGCGGCAAAGAGAGGCAACTGGTTCCCATTAGTGCCTGTACCCTTCTCAGGCTTTCGCGCTGATTGATGAATCCCCATCGATTGATTTTTTCAACTCCGAGAAGGATATTTTCGGCAACCGTATAGTCTTCAATGAGACGAAATTGCTGATTGACCATACCGATACCGTTATCATAGGCGTCTTTGACGCTCTTTATATCTTTATGGACTCCGCCGATAAAGATCTCCCCGGCATTTTTACGCTCCAATCCGCAAAGTATTTTCATAAGGGTGGACTTTCCGGCGCCATTCTCGCCGACGAGCGCGTGAATCGACCCTTTGGCGACCCGTAAATTGGTATGATCCAGAGCGACGGTTCGATTAGACTCGAACACTTTGCCGATGTCTTTCATCTCGATCGAATACGAATCCATGCATTCACCTGACCATCATCGCGGTGCGAAGGCGCGATGCCTATTCTCGGTAAGGTAAAGAAACTCAAACACGTCTTGGTCCGTGCGCTTCGTTCCAACACATACGGTGTGGCTTGATGAACGGAAGCGGTATCTTTTTTTCCCTTTAGGAGAGCGGATCAATCTTTCCGCTTTTCAAAGATTCGAAAATTTCCAGCATACGTTTCCGAATCGCTTCGGGTATCATTTCGAGATAGTTGGGATCGTCAAACGTGAAGCCGATCACCTCATCCGCTAATCCGTGGCGTTCCGAAGCGCCGTACGGCAGAGAACCAGAATACGCGCGATCGATCACGTTTTTTAGCGCGATATCCGCTCGTTTCAAGGTACAAGCGAGAATGGTTCCGGGCGCCATATGAATCGTGTTGGAGTCGACACCGATAATATATTTGCCCAAACGTACCGCTTCCTGAATTGCCCCGACGCCCGATCCCCCCGCGATCGTCAGAATAATGTCAGCTCCCTGTGCGAATTGCGCCTGAGCCAGATCCTTTCCCTTGTTTGGGTCCGACCAGCTACCGACTACGGAAAAAAGCAGGTCGATCTCGGGGTGGACCGCTCTCGCGCCGTTCACGAAGGCGGGTTTCATTATGTCTGTCATCGCCGGATAGGTATCTCCGCCGATGAGACCGACAATAAGGTCCCGATTCGTTCCGGGTAGATCCGAGAGCGTGATCAAGCCGGCAAAATAACCGGCTAAATAGCACATTTCCTCATCTTTGAATCCCAAAGAATAGACGTTGGGCTTAATCGGGGCGATTCCATCGATTAAAGCGAGCTTTTGCCCCGGAAACATATCAGCGACTTTTTCGACGCTCTTGGGCATACCTTCGGTAAAGGTCACGATAAGATCGTATTTCCCGGTAGCTGCCAACGCAATGAGATTTGGCTCCCATTTCGCGGAATTATATCCTCCTTCAACGATCTTCAGGTCCAACCCCAGTTCGGCGCTCGCAGATTCAGCGCCGCTCACCATCATCTCATAAATCGGGTTGCCGCCGATTTCGCCGGTAATCATCAAGGCCACCGAAAAAGAAAAAGCCGAAACGACCATAAAAAGCATGATGACGAACGTGATTCCTGACTTAGCCATCCTAACACCTCCGCAACCCCTATCGGATTGTTCGTTTATTTCAAAATACGCAAAGCTTTTTCAACCGGCGCCTCATCGTGAATGATCGCGCACAAGGCGGCGGTCATCTTTCCGGGTTCCCGATAGCCCCAGATGTTTCGACCCACCGCGATGCCTGATGCGCCCGCGTCGAGCGCCGATCGGATCGTTTCGAAAAACTCCTCGGTGTGATCGGATTTGACACCCCCGAGAACGACGATTGGTTTATCGATGCCTGCCACCATCTCTTTGAACGCGTCCGGGTTTTCGGGATAATCGGTTTTAATGATGTCGGCGCCCAATTCCACGCCGATCCGGGCGGCGACAGCCAGATTGGTCGGGGTATGCGCGGACCGGTTGAATCCTCCCGGTAGCATCTCCGCTAATACGGGGACATTCCACTGATGCGCCTCGGAACATATTCCTGAGAGGTAAGACAGCGTGTCGTTCTCGAAATCGCACCCCGGCAATCCCATGCATCCGACGGCATCCGCTCCCAACCGCAGCGCGTCTTCTACCGTGAAAAGCTGGCTATACCGTTTACCTCCCTCTTTGAAGGAAGTGATACCGCCGTCCAGCCGGAGGATGACGCCAGTGTCTTCAAGGATTCGCCAATAATTTTTAAGGATTCCGAAAGAAGTCAAAACGGTATCGGCACCATTTTTGACGATTGCGCGCAGAACCGACGGCGTATCCGAGAGATCGGGAAAAACATTCATCGCGCTGCCGTGATCCATCGCGACGATAAGACTCCTACCATCCTGCCGGAAAAGGCGCCGTATGCGTTTCATAGTGAATATTTCCATCACTTAAACCT
>JAAYCF010000342.1 GCA_012744415.1 Thermotogaceae bacterium | reverse complement strand
GCTGATCTCGTCTCCCTTTATAAGTCTTATGAAGGCGGAAAGATTTATCGTTGGCTGTAAAACCGCTTTCAATTTCACCGATTGATAACCATACCCGGAAAATTCTCATTCCGTATCCTTGCGGGTGTTCTTAGCCCGTATTCCATGCTTCTATAAAACTAGATTGTACCATAAGGAGAAGGGTCTTTGACGGAATGAAGGTTCAGTTTTTGAAATAATCGTCGTCTCATCCGAATGACACTCAAAACAGTCGGCCCGATACAGCGAACTCGCCCGCGCCACTTTGTTTGCTGGGATACTTAAGTTAAAATCGTTAAATATCAATAAAAAAGAGGCGAAAAGAATTGTAAAAACTAACATATTCACTTGATATGGGCTAAAGTCGGATTTGACCCCTGTTTTTTCCCGGAGTATAATTATTCCATTATACGGAATACTAATTCCGCGAGGTGGAATGTGAACTACCTTCAAAAAGCGTTCAAAGTGATTAGTTCGATCGCGAGAATGGAAAACGGAGAAGGAACGGTTCAAGCGGTATCGGAAGAAACCGGCTTTCCGATGTCGACCACCCATCGTATTCTGAACGAATTGATCGAGTGCAATGTATTGGTGAAACAGGAAGACGTAAAAAGATACCGTCTCTGTTTAGCCGTCATTCCGTTGGTTCAGGAAATTCTCAAGAAAACTCACGTCGACAGCTTGCGAACCATTATGACCGAATTGCGGGATACGACGAATGAAACCGTCTTTCTGAGCGAACTGACCCATGAAGGGATTGCTTCGGTCTTAACCGTTGAAAGCAAACGGGTTTTTAGTTTCCGAGCCCATCCCGGCGTGTACCTTCCCGTACATTGTACTGCTGCAGGATTATCGATTGCGGCCTTTAATGATTTCGGTCTGGTGGCGAAATTGGTCGCGCGCGCGATGTGGCAATCCGATCCCTATGCTGGCCACTGTTCCTCTGAAAACCTCCAGAAGCGCTTGGAAACGATTCGAGAAGAAGGGTATGCCTTCTGTGACAATGAATACGAACCGGGGCTGCAGGCTTTGGCGGTTCCGGTTTTCAACGAAGATAAAGAAGTGAAAGCGAGCATAACGGCGATCGCGCCGGGGGCGCGTTTTTCTAATAACCCGACCCGTGTCCGGATCGTCGAGGCTTTGAAGAAGTCCGCGAACGCGATTAAAAAATTGATATAAACGAGGTTGGCTATGAGCGAAATCATCGTGGATGTGAAGAACGTAAGGAAAATATTTACGAGCGGGACCAAGAAAGAGCGCAAAGAGTTTTCCGCTTTGGAAGCCGTTTCTTTCACTGTATCCAAAGGCGAGTTCGTTTCTCTACTGGGGCCTTCCGGCTGCGGGAAGTCGACTCTGTTGAAGATCATCTCAGGGTTGTTGCCCGCGAGTTCCGGCGTCGTTTCGATCTCGGAAACCGGTACCAAAAAAGCGCCCCCGTTCGGTTTCGTCTTTCAGGATTCGGTCTTGCTGCCGTGGCGAACCGCTTTTGACAATGCCCTTTTCCCGTTCGAGATTATGGGAAGCAAGGAAAAGGCCGATGAAGCGCGTGTGAAAGAGCTTTTCGGATTAGCGAAGCTAAACGGGTTCGAGTCCTCTTACCCGCGGCAGTTGTCCGGAGGGATGAAACAGCGGGTTTCGATCGTTCGAGCATTATCCTACAATCCCCCGATTCTCCTCATGGATGAACCCTTCGGCGCTTTGGACGCGATCACAAGGGACAACCTCAACAACGTGTTGCTCGAGATTTGGGAATCCACGCGCAAGACGGTTCTATTCGTGACCCATAGTATCAGTGAAGCCGTATATCTTTCTGACCGCATCATCGTGATGGGGACGAAACCTGGAAGGGTTATCAAGGAAGTGCCTGTAAACCTTCCGAGGCCTCGGAACGAAGATGTGAAACTGACTCCGGAGTTTTATGCGAGCGTCAAAGAACTTCGAGAGTTACTGAAATAGCGTTTAGGTGGCCGGGATGGGTAAAAAAATCTTTATCGTGATACTGTCCATTGTCTTTTTGTTCGTCTTTATTGGGTTTTGGAAAGGGTACGTTACGTTGAATAACGTCCCCGCGTTCATACTGCCTCCTCCGGAAGCGGTCGCTCAGAGTTTTGTTTCGCTGATTAGGGACGGGACCTTCTTTGCCGAAGGATGGGTCACGCTTTATACGATAATAATCGGTTTTGGTATCGGTTCCGGGTTGGGATTTTTCGCCGGATACTTCTCCGCGCGTTCAAGAGTATTCGAAGAGATCATCTCTCCCTATGTGATGTTGATACAAGCGACGCCAAAGGTTTCTCTCATCCCGCTTTTTGTGATCTGGTTCGGGTTGGGAATGCCTTCAAAACTCCTTTTGATCGTGTTGTCCGCTTTCTTCCCCGTGATGATCAACACCATCCTCGGGATGCGTTCGATTCCCGAAGACTACGAAAATCTGATGACCATTCTTCACGCTTCCGAAAGAAGCCGCGTACTCAAGATGAAAATACCGATGGCCACGCCCCAGATTATGGCGGGTCTGAAGATCGCGATGGTCCAGTCCGTGATCGGGGCGATTGTATCGGAATGGATGGCCGGAGATCAAGGGCTGGGTTACCTTCTCGTGTACGCGAGTTCGTTATATGACGCGAATCTGCTGATGTCCGCGATACTGGCGACGACTTTTCTGGGTCTGATTCTTTACTGGAGCATTGAACTGGTCGAAAAGAGGCTGCTGTTCTGGCACGAGTCGAGAGTGGCTTTTACGGAGGGAACATAATGAATGAGGAGAGGTTAAGTTCGATAGCGGATAACCCGCTGGAGGGGGGACTGCTCCCTCACCTAAAGCTGCCGATCGAGGCGGACGTGCCGGATCTCTTCTTTTTGCCCGGCGATCCTGGCCGGCTCAAGTTATTTGAAGAGTTGTCGGACACTTTTACCACTCTCAACGAAAACCGCGAGTTTTCCTTAGCCGTTGGAACCTATCACGGAAAAAGGTTCGGCGTGTGTTCCACCGGAATCGGAGGCGGATCCACGGAAATTGTGATGGTCGAGCTTCGCGAGCTCGGCGTTAAAAAGGTGGTTCGCGTCGGCGGGTGCGGCGCGATCGACGCGGATATCCCTTGCGGAAGCGTCATCCTTAATTCCGGGTGCGTGCGGTTGGGAGGCAGTTCACATTTCTATGTCCGCCCGGAATATCCGGCTGTCGCGAATCCGTTTATGCTCGCCGCACTTTACGAGAGCGCGAAACGAAGCGGTAAAGGGACGTTCGTCGGTATCGGCGCCACGGTCAACTCTTATTATGCCGGCCAAAGTCGACGAATACCGGTTATCTCGAATTTGGGACATTCTTCCTTACTGGAAGAGATGCGCACCGCCCATGTGCTCAACTTCGATATGGAAACGGAAACAATCTTCACCCTCGCCGGTTTATTCGGTATGAAATCGGCAAACATACTCGCCGTTCACGGAAATCGGTCCTCGAACTTGTGGTTAACCCGGTATCGGGAAGTACAGCTCGAAGTAATCAAAATCGCGTTAGAAGCGAATTTTGAAGAAATACCATTATAAGGAGGGAATGTTATGAAAAAAGTAGCGGTTATTGCTTTAGTTCTGCTCTTAAGTGTGTTTGCGTTTGCTCAGAAAATTACCGTCCAGATCGAAGGATCCGCAGTGCCTTACTACATTCCGATCTATATGGGTATCGAATTAGGATACTTTGCTGAAGAAGGGTTGGAAGTCGATTACCTGTTCGGAAGCGCATCCGATATCATCCGCAACGTAGCCGTGGGTAACGTCGAGTTTGGATTCCCGAACGGAGAACCCGTGATCACGGCTCGTGCGCAAGGCATTCCGGTGAATGTGATACATACCACTTACCAGCACGGACTGGGCGCCACCATCTTTCTGAAAGACAGCGGCATCAAAACGCCTGCCGACCTCAGAGGCAAGCGTGTTGCTGTCACGAGTTACGGCAGTTCCAACTATGTTCAGTTGCAGGTGTTGCTGAAGAAAAACGGAATGGCGTTAAAAGACGTCAAACTCGAGATCATCGGTACCGAAGCGATCATTCCCGCGCTCGTCAACAAACGCGTCGACGCGATCTGTTTTTCGATGCTCCGGACGTTCGAGTTGAAGTATCAGGGAATCGAAGTCGAAGAGTTCAAATCGGACGAGTTCCTTCCTTCCTTTGGCAACGTCGTCGTTACCGGAGACAAGATCCTGAAAGAAAACCCGGATCTCGCGGTTCGATTCACCCGCGCGCTCAGCCGAGTGATGGCCTATCTTTCCGATCCTGAAAACATGAAAACCGCCACGGCCATTACGATCCAAAAATATGCTCCGACCTATACAGGCACCGTCGAGTACATGTCCTCTATTCTTACGGCAATTTATGCAAATTATCTCTGGGTGAGCGAAGATACGGCCGCGTTCGGCTTTGGCTATGGCAATATCGAGAGATGGCAGGAGACCGCCGATCTGATGAAGGAGTATGAGATCATCAAGACCGATGTAAAGGCAACGGATTTCGTTATTCCGAGAATGTAATCGGGTATTTCTGAGGGAGGAGAAGATATGAAAAAAGGGTTCAGAAACTATCTTTTGAGCGGATTGGTATTCATCGCCATTCTGGTTATCTGGAAAGTCGCCGTTATGGTTCTAAAAACGCCGACACATATCCTTCCTCCTCCCGAAGCGATCCTCTTCCGGTTTATCAAGTTGATCGAGACGTCCGTTCTACAAAAGAGCGTTCTCGCCACTTTTGAGGAAATCCTCTATGGGTTCTCCTCTGGCGCGGCACTCGGTATCCTTTTCGGGTACATCCTGGCGAAATTGCCCGTTCTCGAGAAAGCGCTTTCCCCCTACATACTGATCATGCAAACGGCGCCAAAAATCTCGCTGGCGCCGTTGTTTGTCCTTTGGTTCGGCCTCGGTATCCTGTCGAAGGTTGTCCTGATCGCTTTAGTGACCTTGTTTCCGGTCATGATCAATATGATCCTGGGCGTGCGATCGACGGAGAAAAATTACTACGATCTAATGAAGGTGCTGAAGGCCAAAGGGTGGCAAGTGATGGTGAAACTGGAGCTCATGAACGCTTTGCCCTATCTGATGACCGGGCTTCGGGTGGGTTTAGTTCTTTCTATCACCGCGGCCGTAATCGGAGAGATGATGGGATCGAAAGCGGGGCTCGGGTTTCTGCTCATTCTCGGAAACGAGATGTATGATATCACGCTGTTGCTAACGGTCATCGTCGTGATCAGCTTATTGAGTTTTTTCCTCGATATCGCCATGAAAAAGCTCCAAGAAAAATTGCTGTTTTGGCATGAGTCCACCGTTCGGTAAAGGATGATAAAATGGGAGAACGGAATTCGGAGATAGCATTGGATATAGAGGCTCTAGCGCAACTCTCATCGTCTAAAGAAGGGGTCACACGACTTCCGTTTACCCTAGAAAATGATCAAGCGATTGAATACTTAAAAAAACGTCTCAATTCCATGGGAAAACAAGTTTACGTGGACGCTTACGGCAATATTATGAGTTCGGAGCCCGGCGGCGATCCCGTCGAGGGAAAAGTTTACTTCCTTTCCCACTACGATTCTGTTCCCAACGGGGGACGATATGACGGAGTCGCCGGCATCGTCATGGGCTTGCGTCTCATCGAAGCGTTAGAAAAACCTCTACGGAATCGTGTCGAGGTTATCGCTTTCAATCTGGAAGAGTCTGCGGCGTACGGTCGGGCGTCAATCGGTTCGAAAACCTTCTTCGAAGGCGAAAACAGCGTCCCCGATTATCCGTCTCAACTGAGCGACGGGACATCGCTGCGGGCATCGTTGCGGAAGAAGCAGTATGAAAAGCTTTCGGAGATAAGTAAGCCCGTTATCGACGAAAAGGCGCGGTTTATCGAAGTGCACGTGGATCAGTCCCGAGTATTAACAAACAGCGGCG
>JAAYCF010000039.1 GCA_012744415.1 Thermotogaceae bacterium | reverse complement strand
TCTGGGAGAATCCGATTGTGAGGATCATCAAGAGCACGAGAGCCAGTACGTTTCGTTTCATGAGACACGCCTCCTTTAAGGTAAAACATTCGGAATGGACAGATTATACCCTATTGGCAGTTTTTTTCTCTTGAATGCGCTTTCTGTTTCCTTTGAAGCCTTTAACGCTCTCCTTCTTCGACAACGGGAACGACAAAATGGCCCAAGCGCAGCGCCGTTCGTTTTATTGTGTGATACAATCGGAAGCGAGGTGATAGACGATGAAAGACATAATCTATAAGGTATCCGAAGAAGTAGAACGCGCCTTGTTGGACGAAAAACCCGTTGTGGCTTTAGAATCGACCGTTATCAGCCACGGGTTGCCCTATCCGGAAAACATCCAAACCGCCCTCAAGATGGAGGAAGCCGTACGAAAAGAAGGCTCTATCCCTGCAACGATCGGCGTCCTAAACGGGGTCGTCACCGTCGGCCTGAGTCAAAAAGAGATCGAATACCTTGCGGATACAAACCATACGATTCTAAAGGTCGGTGTCGGGGAGCTGGATTACGCGATCGGAATGGAGTATTCCGCGGCGACAACGGTCAGCGCCACCTCCTGGATCGCAAATTTTTTCAAGATCCCGATCTTTGCCACGGGAGGAATCGGGGGTGTCCACCGCGGAGTCGAGAAGACCTGGGACGTCTCGCAGGATATGCACAGTTTGGGGAGAATCCCGATGATGGTGGTGTGCGCCGGTGCGAAATCCATTCTGGATCTTCCGAAAACCTTAGAGCTTTTGGAGTCTTACGGCGTCTTGACCTTAGGGTACCAAACGGATTGTTTTCCCGCGTTTTATTCAAGAGAGTCGCCCATGAAACTGGCTCATACAGTTCAAACCCCTCTCGATGCGGCCTATGTGCTCATGTCCAGGCTAAAGACCGGTATACCCGGCGGGATCGTCCTCTGCAACCCGATCCCGATTGAAGAGGCGGTTCCTTACGAAGAGTTGGAATCCATTATCAACGAAGCGGTGATAGAGGCCGATCGCAATCACATCGAAAAGAAAGCGGTGACCCCGTTTTTACTTTCCCGTCTGTCTCAAAAGACCGATGGGCGCAGTTTGAAGGCCAATAAAGCCCTTCTATTTCACAACGCTTCCCTGGCTTCCAAAGTGGCGGTGGAGTTTGGCGCTCTGCGCCGCAGAAGCAAGAAAACAATCGGGTTTTAACGAAATGATAAAAAAACGCCGGGTAGAAACACCCGGTGTTTTTTTGAGCGACCGACTCGTCACGCGAAGTTGTCTTCTGTAAGAAAGACAGGAACTTAGTACGAGACGATACCCATATACTTGCGCAGTTTCAGCGAATGGTCTCGCGCGGCTTCCAAGTTTTTTGACACTCTGTCCATCACTGCTGAGAGGATCAAAGGGGTGAAAAAAGCGCGGAACTTTTCATCCACGCCGGGTAATGCGTAGTCTTCGGTATCGACGACGGTCACCTTCTTTGAATACGTGCGCGCGAAGCGTTCCGCGCGCTCGCCCAGAGGCCGCGAGGCATCTTCTCCTTTGAAGAGCAACAGATTCGTGTCTTCCCGGACAATCTCGAAGGATCCGTGGAAAAATTCTCCGGCGTGGACCGGCTGGGCTTTGATCCACTGCATCTCTTCGAGGATGCAGATCGCGTATGCATAAGCCTCTCCCCAACCGATTCCGGCTCCCAGGACCATGAAATATTCCTCATCCTTGTATCTTTGAGCGAAGTTTTCGGCAAAGGGTTCGGCTTGGTTCTTGATGGCCGCGAGGTTTTCCGGCAGCGTGTCCATTGCGGACATCAAACGGTCATAGTCTGATGTTTCGCCCCGAACCCGCAAGATGTTGAAGAGGATTTGATAGAGCATGATGATCTTCGAGTCGGTCACGCCGATCGGGGCATCATTGGCAAAGGCATAGTCCACGGCTTTCCCGAGAGGGGAGTCTGCTATTCCCATAAAACCGATTGTAACAGCGCCACGTTCTCTTGCCAGGTTGGCCACCGCCACTGTCTCGGGAGTCTTCCCCGAGTAAGAAGAGACGATAACGAGGGCGCGCTCGCTGAAGGATTTCGGAAGCAGCGTCTCGAATTCGGAAGCGTTGTACACTTGAGTCGGCAGGGTGGAATACTGGTCCATAATATACTTGCAGGGGAGCATCACGGCTAACGAACCCCCGCAGCCGACGAGATACAACCGATCGATCTCCCTCTCACGGAAGAGCTGTCCGATGATGTCCTCAATCCTTTTGCGTTGGCTGATCCCTTTTAATAATACTTCTTTGTAGATCTCATTGTCGTTTTGAAGCATGTTTCACCTCCGAAGTATGTTCATACGATTTCTATCCCTTGATGCCGCCAGCGGTTAAGCCGCGGATAAACCATTTTGAGCCGAATAGAAAAGCGATGACCATCGGTATGCTGGCGATAACGATTCCAGCGAGCATGCCGGTCCAATTGGTTTGAAGCGCGTCCCTGAATCGGGATACCCCGACTGGCAGAGTGATGAGCTTTTCATTTTCGATGAAGACCAAGGCGAAGATGAACTCATTCCAGGTGGAGATAGCCGTCACGATGGCAGTGGCGGCGATAACTGGTTTGCTGACTGGCATCAGGATGGACCAAAAGGTCCGGAGCGTGCCACAGCCATCGATGAAGGCGGCGTCTTCCAATTCACGCGGAAAGTCCGCGAAGTACCCTCGCATCAGAAACACGGCGAAGGGGATCCTGAACGCGATATAAGGGAGTATCAGGGCGAAAAGGGTATTATAGAGGCCGAGCTGATCCAGCAACTTGTACAGAGAGATCAGCGCCGATTCGGGAGAAAGCAATAGACCCCCGATGATCAAGTAGAGAACAAATCTCTTCCCCTTTATTTCGAGCCGCGTCAGGGCGTAGGCGCAGAAGGCTGCCAGCAGTACGGTACAGAGGACGGAGACGCCTGTGACGAGGAAGCTGTTTAAAAAAAAATAGGTAAAACCGGTCTTCCAGGCGTCCAAGTAGTTTGTAAACAGCCACTGAGAAGGAATTCCGAAGGAATCCGAAAAAAGTTCGCTGTTGGTTTTGAGCGAATTCATGATCAGCCAGAATATCGGAAACAGGATAATCAAGACCAGAATCCAGAAAAG
>JAAYCF010000038.1 GCA_012744415.1 Thermotogaceae bacterium | reverse complement strand
GGATTCAGGTAACCGTCCCCTCCGTCTACTCGGAAAGGCGATTCACACAGTGCGTGTATAATAGGGTCGCGTAGTTTGTGACACCCGCGAGCGATCGCTTCGTTTTCGGAAACAGGGCTGGAAAATGGCAGTTCATGCGATAGGAGCTGAGAAAGGAGCGTGTGAAGGTATTTGGCGCAGCCTTCAGATACACAAACAAGTTGGGATCGATTTCTGGCACATCTGATCCTCGGCTCAACCCGCGCCAAGTTGATTCGCTTTGGAAAAAAACGGAAAGGAACTCAATACCGATGGGGAATCCGGAAACCGAACTGAAAAAGCTAACAACTGTTGAAGTCCTCTATTTCAAATCGCTATTTGTCCCCGGTTCTTATCAACCCCTCATGAAAAGTTTCCTAAAGGAGGAGGGAACGTTTTGGGGCTGCTTTTACCGCGGCGAACCGGGGGGGCTGTTCTACGTAAAAGACACGATGAAAACCGTGTGGTTCCTCTCTTATCTGTATGTATCAGAACCTTACCGAAAACGAGGGATCGGCACGAAGATGATACGATTCTTGTCTGACCGCGCGCAGAGCATCTCGTCTCAGATCTATACTCTGATCAATGAAAGCGCCGACGGATTCGAACTTGTTCGCGTACTATTGGAGAAAAACGATTGGCGTGTAACCGGGTATACGCGAGATTGGTTTTTCTTAATGATTCACCCCGCCGATCGTAATCGCCTTCTTGAGAGCTGGAGGAATACCTTCGGGGACCGCGTTCACCTTTCTCGCCTTTTCACCTTCGCGCCTTTGAACGCACTTCAATCCCATCATTACTACCACCTGATAGAGGAAAGAGGGGAAGGCTATCCGGACGGTTTCTTTCCATTCGAGGCTTTCGGCAGTTTTGAAGCATTGAAATCAGACACTTCTCCGTCAACCTTCGTCTTCCGTGAGGGCTTTCCGGTTGGCTGGATCGTATTTCGGCGATATGGGCGGCAGGTTTATGTAATCGACCAATTATATATACGCCCCGAATATCGTTTAAAAAACCTGTTTCTACCTATCGTTTACGAGTCCGTACGGAAAATTGATCCTGAGATCCGTTCATTACGATTCTACGTCAATGGATCTAACGAGAAGATGCAAAGTTTGTTGAGGATCATCACGGATATCTCCGTGCGCCGAGAGCGGTTGATTGAGTACGTCAAAGAGGCCGAGGGCGCTTACGCAAATCTATAACGTTTGCCGGTTCACCAACTGGTAGAAACGTCCTTTCTGCTCCATCAGAGAAGCATAGGTCCCTTCTTCCGCGATCTTTCCGTTTTCGATCATCAGGATTCGATCGCAGTTTTGAATCGTCGAAAGCCGATGCGCGATGACCAATCGGGTGCACTTCAAAGCCGCGATACTCTCTGAGACATGTTTTTGAGAAAGATTGTCTAAAGCCGAGGTGGCTTCGTCGAAAAACAGGATTTTTGGTTTCGTGATCAACGCCCGGGCAATGAGAAGCCGTTGCTTTTGACCGCCCGATATTCCGCCGCTTCCTTCGGACAGAATGGTGTGCATCCCCATCGGCATCGCTTTGATCTCCTCGTCGATTCCCGCCATCTTCGCCGCTTCCCAGGCGTCTTCCATGGTCTTCCACGGAGCCGTCAGAACGATATTGGCATAGATATCCCCGGGAAAGAGCTTCCCGTTTTGGAGATCCACACCGATACACTGCCGCGTTGAGGTCAAGTCCAACCCGCTCAAATCTTGTCCGTCATAGTAGATAGCCCCTGTTTCTGGACTCTCAAACCCGAGTAACAGGCGGAGCAAGGTGGATTTCCCTGAACCGGTTTTCCCAACAATCGCGACATACTCCCCGCTTCGAACTTTGAAAGAGACATCGGACAATACCGGGGCAAGGTCTTGGCTATATCGGAAAGTGACATGGCTCATTTCGAAATTCCCGGATAATGAGGTTACGATTTTTTTATGCTGGGCTGTTTCCGGAATCTCGTCCAGAATCGGGCGGATCATATCCAACAGGGGCTTAAGATTCGCCGCCGCGATCGCGATCCCGTTTAAGGCCATCAACGCTCCGGTTACCATCCCGTAAGCAAGAACAAAGGCGATATAGTCCGCTTGCGAGACTCCGTTCCGCGCCGCTTGGACGTACAACAACAGGTTCCCCAACATCAAAACCAGCATCGCAACAGCGGGTTGTATCCGTAAAAAGAGCGGTGGAAGATAGAGCAGACGCCCTTCTTTTTTATATCCCGCCGCCCACTTGTAAAAAGCCCGTTTCTCTGCGCCGGAAGATTTGATCTTCTGGATACCCGAGAACATCGCGCTCGTATACCCCGAAAGGGCGGTCGACAGTTCAAGTTGACGCCGAGAGACGGAGGACTGTATGATCGTCGTCAGGATCGTCACGCCCAATAGCGCCGCAATGCTGAGCAATCCGGGTCTGACCAGAGACGGCGCGAACTGGTTCATCTGAAAGAGATAGATGAAGGAGAACGCGACGGTTAAAGCAGCCGTAATGATCGAATCCGACAGAGACACGAACAAGGTGTTGATACCCCCGATTCGCGCAGACAGCTCCCCTGCGGAATAGTCACGGAAGAATGAGGTGGGAAGCGATATGATCCGCATCATGACCGCGTTTTGAACTGCAATGTTGATCTTGTCCCGCAAACGGGTAATCAACATCGACCGGGCGATTCCGAATACCGCCGCTCCCGACAAAATACCCAGTAAAAGTACCGCGATAGGGAAAACCTCTCCCTTCTCTGAGGAAGGGATCAGATCATTGAAGATGACTTGGTTCATGTAGGGGTAAAAGAGTCCGAATAACGCGATCATAGCGGAAACGGCCAGGAGGAAGAACAAATCCGACCTTTCAAAAGACTGCAAGGCGAATTTGATGAGCTCCCAAGGCGTGATCTTCTTCGCGGGAAACGGCTTGTAAAATTGATGTGCGGTGGGTTCCAAGGCCGAAGCCGTTTCGGCGTTGATTTTTACGGCCGTTCCACCCTCCGAGTCTCGATAAGAGAAACTGCGGAATCCCGAAGGAAAAATGGCGACAACTTTTCCATCGGTTTTTCTCCCTAAAAACACTCCTGAAGCGCGCTTCCACCAATCGCCTGAGAGTTCGACCGTGCGCTTCATCACACCCGATACCCTCAGCAAATAAGTTAACTGCTTTTGCGGGTCTTCGATCTCTTCGGGAATCTGGGGCATCGGTTGTTTGAGATGCTTCAGAACCACGCCAAACGCGTCTTTAAATTCTACGGCCGTTTGCCGGGTTATCACGCCTTCATCCAGGATCGAGATCAACTCGTCTAACGCAGTTTCGTAGTGTTTTTGATCCCATTCTTTACGAAGATCGATCTGGTCTTTAAATACGTTAAATCCCATCTCTTCCCCTTATACGATTTATCGACCGCTCATTCGGTCGCTATCAGCGATGTATATCGACCATTCTGACCAATCAGTTGGTCGTGCGTGCCTCTTTCCACCACAACGCCCCGGTCTAAAACGATGATCTCCCGACAATCCCGAATCGTAGACAAACGATGGGCGATCGTGATGCATGTCGCGCCCGTGTTCCGAATGCTTTGCATGATCATGGACTCTGTTTGCGCGTCCAAAGCTGAAGTCGCTTCGTCGAGGATGATGATCGAAGGTTCCAAAGCCAACACGCGCGCAATTTCCAACCGCTGGCGTTCTCCGCCGGAAAAATTCTTGCCGCCTTCCTTAATGATCGAGCGATACCCTTGACTTCTGGTAACGATCGTGTCGTGAATACCGGCATCCCTCGCGGCAAGAATGACTGCGAAATCTTCGATCGAGCGGTCCCAAAGGCGGATGTTGTTGGCGATCGTATCTTCGAATAGGGTGATCTCCTGGTCGACGATGGCTACTGAGCTCCGGAAGGAGTAGGTATCGATTTCTTCCCGCCGTTTGCCGTCGAACAGGATCTCACCAGACCACGGGCGGTACAGCCCGGCGATCAGTTTCGCCACAGTAGATTTTCCGCAACCGCTCGCTCCGATAATCGCCACGGAAGACCCCGCAGGGACAGACATCGAGAAATCCTTTAAGAATGGCTCGGCGATGGGGCTATACCCGAAAGTCAAAGAGCGGATCTCTACATGGCCGGACAGTTTCCCGACCGGCTCGGCGTTCAACAGATCCTTCTGAAGACTAACTTGATCATCCCGCGGATAATTCAGAACGTCGTCGACCCGTTCCATATCGACGCGCATCGTGATAATGCTTTTCGTTAGCTCCAACAATTGATTGACCGGGGTAAAAAACGCGTACAGCAATCCCTGAAAGGCTAACAGCGTTCCGATCGTAAAGGTCCCGTCCAAAATCAGAAAAACGCCGGTCATCAAAACGACGGTATTCGTGATTTGCTGCAAGAGAGGCGCTAAAGCATCGTAAACGTGCGTGGCGCGGTAGATTGACACTTGCGCGTTATGCACCTTGGCATGATAACCAGACCACCTTTCGAAAAATCCGTTCTCGGCGCCGGCCGCTTTGATGGTTTCGATCATACCGATCCCGGAAAGCGTAAAACCCGCCAGTTTTCCTGTGCCCGCCTGCACCGACCGACTTAGGTCGGCTATTTTTTGAGAAGTGATACGGGTAACGACCACATTCAGGACGATCGTCAACACACCGATGAGCGTCAATAGAACGCTGTATCGAAGCATAATCCATAAGTAGAGCGCGAGTAGAACAAGATTGATAACAGTTGGCGCGGCGCGCTGCAATAAAGTGCTCGCGATACGCGCGTTTGAGTTGAGTCGCGAGGTAATGTCTCCAACCCATCGTTGAGAAAAAAATGTCATCGGAAGATGGAGCGTATGCCAAACATACTCCGCATTCGCCGTGATGGCGAAGCGCCCGAAAATACGCATCCAATTGAGACTTTCGACTGCTTTGACGACGAAGGTGAAGGCGATGCCGGCCAGCACGATCCAGATGAAAGGCCCCAACCATTCTTTATTCTTCCCGGAGAGGATTTCATCCATAAACAACTTTGAGAAGGCGGGCATCAGAAAACCGGTCATCGTCATCAACGCGCTGATCAACATAATGAAGATCATTGAAGGAACGGCGTGTTTCAACCGTTTGAAGGCAAAAGCCCAAACGCTTTTCGGTTTTCCTTCTTTTTGGAAGCCTTCCCCTTTTTCAAAACGCAGCACAATGCCGGTGAAAGAGCGATCGAATTCATCCAGGGGAACCTCGACTCTCCCTTTCCCGGGATCGTTGATCACGGCTTTGTTCTTCTTAAATCCGTCCAGGACAACAAAGTGATTGAAGTTCCAATGAATAATTGCGGGAAATGCGATCTCCCGTAAAGCGGAGGGTTCCATTCGATATCCGGAAGCTTTTAAACCGTAGGCCTTCGCGGCGCGGATGATGTTGCGCGCGTCGCTTCCATCACGGGAGACGCCGCAATCGGCCCGCACTTGCTCCAACGATATCCATTTTCCATAATAGGCCAAGATCATGCACAAAGCAGCGGCGCCGCATTCCAAGGCTTCCATCTGCATCACGATCGGAACTTTCGCAATCTTCGACATCGATACGTCCGTCCCGCTTCAATTCCAGAAATATTGATAAGGATGCCGTTTTTGTATCACGATGAGCGCGCGGCAATAAGCCCCGTTTTCAAGCGTGATCTCGGCCCCTTTTTGATGCGACCACCGCAAGCCCGCTTCCGTTTTTTCCAAAGAAAAGTCCACTCGGTAGTAGGGGCCTTTTTGCTTGCCCGCTATCTCGCCGTAGTTTTCGAAAAAGCCGGCCAAAGTTTCCGGATCGACCGCTTCCTGACCGATATGGGATACCGTTCCGAGTAGATATCCAAACTCTTCTCTCGGAGCGTAATCAGGTGAGATCTGAACTTCCATCCCCAGCTTCATTTTCTTGATGTGGCTTAACGGAAGATACGTCCGAACAGCCTCATTCCCGCCTTCGGCCCATAGATAGCCGTCAGCGCGGATTGTGGTCGATATCGTCCCCGTAAACACCCAGAACAAAACGCCGAAAAGAATGAGAAAAAGGCCGGTTAAGGCAAACCAGGCCCCGGGTTTCGTCGCGCGAATGTATTCATTGAGGCTTTCCGCGCCCATCACCCGTTCGATGGCTTTCTTTCGAAACACGGTTTCATTCATAGCGATCCCTCTTTTAACCCCTTACGGGCCGGGTACTGGACCGATTGCATTGTTGACTCAGCAAGAATTGGATTCCGTGACCATTCGCGGATAATCGGCGAATAACCTCTTTCGTCTTTACCGATCCAAGGTAACCAAACATTCGATATGCGAGGTATGCGGAAACATATCCAGAGGCTGAACCTTTTTCAGGGAATAGCCGTTCTTTACCAAAACCGCCGAATCCCTCGCCAAAGTGGCCGGATCGCAAGACAAG
>JAAYCF010000341.1 GCA_012744415.1 Thermotogaceae bacterium | reverse complement strand
AGTATTCCGTCCGCTTAACGAATTTTTCCTGATCGCGTTTCCTTCCTCTTTCGATCACGTTCCGCCACGTGCCCGTGTTGATATAGAAACGGTTTTGGCCGTTCACCGTGTACATGACGCTGTCAAAGCGGTGACGATGGCCAAACAAAACACCCGACAACCTTTCATAATCGATTTCCGGAAGATCGCAAAATCCCCAAAAATCCGATTCCTGAAACCGTTCCGCCTCTTTTCGAACGGATCCGAGAAGCACTTTCTTCGCCTTCTGACGCATATAGTCGGTTCGGCGCAGTTTACGCAGTCTTGCGACGGTCCCGATCATAAACCGCCCCAGCCGAACGCCGCCCTGGTTGTTCACAAAAAGCCCGGATAATTTGTGCGCCTTCGGGTAGTTCATTTTCATCCAATTTTGAGCCGAAACTGTCTGGAGCATCTTGAGCAATTCGGTCATCCATAGCTCCGCGAGGTCAATGCCGATATGGTAGGTTTCTTTTATATATTTAACCCAATCGAAAACATCAATATTGGGGCGGACATCATCGAAGTCTTCGACGATGGAAGAAGGGACGCGCTCGTCCTGGAGCCTCTCGCGAAAGTGAATCATCATATACCGCGCCATATAGTCGCCGATGGGCGGCACGAGGCGCCCAGTCTTCTTTTCTTTTCCAAAACGGTTCGATACGTCAAAATTGCTCCCGTGGTAACCGAAAACGCCCCAATGCCTATCATAAAAGTAGGGAACGAAAGAGATGCCTTCTCCTTCGGAAAGATATTCATTCACGCGATCTCGCAAGTCTTTCCGCGTGAGGAAGTAATAGTCGTGGTTACCGACAACATAGATGATACGGTTCGTCCGTAAAAACTTCTTGAGACTGAAACAAACCTTCGAGTGACGGGCGAAGATCTGATCGATGACCCCGGCATCGATGCCTTCGCAAACCTCTTCAAAGGTGCAAAGACCCATATCGCGAACCATTTTGCTTTCGAGGAGTTCAAAGATATCGCCTAATAACACGAGTTCGGCCGCCTTCCCAGTCGATGAAATCAATTCCAGCATAGAAGAAAACTCTTCGTCCAGACTGAAATTATCGTTAAAAAAACCGTCGCCGATATGTAAATCGCTGGCGAATAATCGTTGCATCCAATTTCCTCCTATTGCCTCGTTTGCTAGGGTTATTATACCACTAACGGATGCGCGCAACGCTTCCCTCGCTTAGATCCTCTATCTCGGCGGCTGGAAAAAGATCCGATTCCATCGAATGCGTTTTTCCCGAAATTAGCATATAATACCCTAAGAAGAATGGGCTCCGATGAAGGCCCGACAACTTCGAAACCTTCGGGAGGAAAAGATATGCGTTTGTCAGACTATTTAAGCCTGACCGGGGCCATAACAGACGAAAGACTCTATCGCGCTTTTAGTACTATCGACCGGGCTGGCTTTCTGCCGGAGGATCGTCAGCAGGAAGCCCATAGAGATTGGGTGATTCCGACCTTACAAGTGCAAGGCAAAAGCCTCAGTACGAATTCCCAACCTTCGCTCATTGCCGCTATGATCGAACTCTTGGGGTTAACAGGATCGGAGCGCGTGCTGGAGATCGGAACGGGAACCGGGTATTGCACGGCGATTCTCTCCACGTTACTTGATCGCGGAGAAGTTTATTCCGTCGACATTTTAGAATCTTTAATTTCGAAAGCGAACCAAAATTTAGCGCGTTATGAGATCACGAACGCTCATGTGAGAGCGGGAGACGGGTTTCAGGGATGGGAAGAGGCAGCTCCTTTCGATGCGATCTTAGCGACCGTCGCGATCGGCGATATCCCCGATCGGCTTTTTGAACAGTTAAAAGTGGGAGGGCGCTTCGTTTGTCCGCTCTACATCCATTCTGAGGAGACGCCGGTTTATCTTCTGGAACGTTCTTCGGCGTCAGAGGTTACCGGGTCTTTTCGGATCGACGCGGTCTTCATCAGTATGACCGAACATATCGGACCTGAAGAAAACCGCCTCCAAAAACCGAGACGCAGGATCGTCTTTCGAAAAGAAACCGAAAACTCCCCTTACCGGCTGAATCCGATGAACGTCGGAAAAACGAAAGGACACTTATGACCATTCTTTTTGACTCTATTGTTGAAATACTCATCTACGCGAACTTGGCGATGTTCAACATCTTAGGGCAATACTTTTACATGTGCGGTTTTTCCCCCTTCGAAGTCGGAATCCTCGTCGCGATGATACCGGCGGCTTCATTCTTTTCCAATCCCTTCTGGTTCAGAAGAAAACGATCTTTGTCGAGAAACCGGTTGATCGCAATCGTTGCCGCCGGGACAGCGATCGGGTTTTGGGGCGTTTTTCTCGTCCGTCCCTTCTTGTTAAAATTAGCCTTGATGGCCTTTACCGCGTTTTTTTCCGGTGCCGTCGTGCCGATTTCGGAGTCTTATGTGATGGAATCCCTGATCCATAAACAAAAAAAGCTCGATCTTCCCCGCATGTTCGGTACAATCGGGTATTCGATGAGCTCCTTGATGATTGGTTTTCTTTTAAAAATCGACACGGTTTTTTTGTTTACTTTCTCGACGGTTTTTCTTATTCTTGTCACGATCCTGATCCGCCGATTGGACCAGAACGTCCTCATAACCGACAACCGCCGCGCGAGCCTTCCCCCCCGGACAGGTAGCTGGAAAACCTTCCTGATGTACTTAGCTCTCGCTTGCGCTTCTATTCTGTTAATATCCTTTAATGGCACCTTTTTGCCGCAACTGATCGGGCAGCGCCACTACGATCCCGCGTTGGCAGGGATCTGTTTTGCCGTGCTGTCGTTTTCGGAGGTACCCTTCCTGCTCTTCGCGAAAAAAATCCTCCGAAAAATGGGAACCCTTCTGCTATTAGCGACCGGTGTGCTGTGCATTTCGATACGAATGTTCCTGACACCTTTCACAAACTCGGAAATCACGCTGGTGTTGGTCCAAGTCCTACACGGTTGGAATTATATCGTGATCTATTATGCTCTTTT
>JAAYCF010000340.1 GCA_012744415.1 Thermotogaceae bacterium | reverse complement strand
TGTTTCATCAGGAGTATGTCATTGATTTGCGTGTCCAAATCCGATAAAGCCCGACTCGTTCGCGCATTTTGCGCCTCTTGTTTCGTAAAGCTGGCTTCCACGGTCGGCAACCAGGTATCCAATGTTTCATACTTCTTCAGATAGCCGAGCAGGCGACCGGTATTCGCCTCGGTGGCGGTCAGACGGCTTCCCTGCTCTTCCACGCGCGTATAGAGGGTACGCAGTTCCTCTTCGACAGCGGTCAGGAAGTCACTGTATCCGCTCACAAACTTCGTTCGTTGCTCGAGCCCCTGCATCTCCGCCAATACCTCGTCCTTCAACCCCGTCAATCGCCTTTCCAGCGCTTCCAACTCTTTTGGGCTGAAGGAAACCTCCAGCACATCCAATCGGTTTCGCAGCAGAGCCAATTCTGACCTTACAGATGCGTCTCGCGACTCCAGCCCCTCCACTCTCCGAGATATCGTTGAGGCTTCCACCAGCGCCTGCGTGCTCATGATATAGTTGATCAATCGATAAAGAGCATCGGCGAGGTCATAACGGTTTATGGAATTGGTCCCGTTGAAGAATCCGATACTGTCCACTTTCATAATGTTCGTTTCAACCATGGTACGAACCTGTTCGTATATATCAAGGGACACGGAAACATCCCTGGGTACGGCTCCGATCACCACCCCCGTCGTTAAGAGCAAGATCGCCGCCGTCAAAAGAAACCCTTTTATCGACCTCATAACCATCCTCCCCATTAAAAGACAAAATTAATCGTTCGTTCCACATCCCCACTCAGGGTAATGATCTGTTTTTGGCGTATGCCGTCGGGACCTTCGCATTCGACCGTATAGGTGCCGGATTGGACCGAGAGCGTCTGAGGCGTTAAACCCGAAGGGGTTCCATTTAACCAAAGCGGCAACCCGGACGGGAAGGAATGTATGGAGAGCGTCGTGTTTCCAGGCAACTGCCGAAAGAGCGTATAGGTTTGTCCATCGAAAAAGGACATCTCTTCCGACCATTCACCGTTTAACCAGCGAATCCGCAGTTCGCCAGTACCAGGACGGATCTTAAGTCCACGAATCGGCGTTTCCGCGATGAGGGTACCCATCCAATACACTTGCGCCTCCGCTGGATCCGTGCTGAGAAAGAGCAACGCCTCCCCTTCCAGGTCAATCGTGTACTCGTAAACCTTACCGGAAGATAGCTTATAGACACGTCGACGATCCGGATACCCGGAACGGCTCAGATCAAAAGTTTGTAAACCGGCTACCGTGTTGATCGGATGGGCTAACGGATACCTCTGCCCACGATGCAGGACGAATCCTTCTCCGGCAGGTACGAAATGGAAAAGGATTGTCGTCTCGACGTTCAAATCAACGCGAACCTCTCGGGGTTGAAGGATCTCGATCACGGATAGCCATTCTTTTTCTCCCGACTTCAAGGAAAGCCGATGAGAACCGTGATCCGCCTGAAAAGTGATCGGGGTGATCCCCTGTTCCTCCCCGTCCAAATACACGAGCGCGGCGGGCGTCGCACGAACCGTAAGCGGATAGGTTTTGAGCGACAGATGCCCCGTGACGGCCATCGGTCCGGGTTTTAAGACGACTTCCTCATTCACCTCTTTATACCCTTCTTTGCGATAGGTGATGAGAACCTTCTCAAGCGGCAACTCATTTAGCGTTACCGGCGCTTCCCCAATGAAAACGCCTTGAACGTAAACCTCGGCTTGATGGGGCGTGCTCTGAATAGTCACGTTCGCGTAGGGTTCCAACCGTTGGAAAACCTGATTCTCTCCCAGAGAGTTCACTCGGATCATCTGAAGCTGGGGTGTGTGCCATTCTTTGGAAAAACTTACCATATGCTCTCCGGGTACCAAAAAGGTTTGAAACGGCGTCACACCTGCCGAGATTCCGTCCACGCTGACCTGAGCACCGGCGGGTTCGGTGATGAAACGCGTATTTCCCTCTTGTTCCAGAATAACTTCCAGCGATTTTGTAAAATACTGTTTCACTTCCGGATAGAAGTATCGGGATTGGTATCCCGGATGCGAGACTTCCACGTAATGTCTTCCTTCCGGAATCTCTTGGACGAAGTGGCCGGTCGCCTCGTAGCGTTCATCCACCCGTATCAACGCATCGACTGGTTGGGTCTTCACTTCCAGGATTCCTGATGGCAAGAGCTTCAAAATCACTTCTGTGGCTTGAGAGATGTCGAGGACCTCGGTATAGCTGTTGTAGCCGGGTTTCTCGGCGCTAAAGGTGTATCGGCCGGCGTTCAGGAAGATCATTTCTGACAGAACCCCGTTCCGGTCCGAAATACCAAAAAGCGTACCGTTGATGTACACAGAAACATTCGCCGGTTGGGTGTAAATTTTGATGGGTACCGCGAATAACGCTGTCAAAAAGCAAAGCCCTACGCCGATGAGGATCCGCTTCTTCAAAGATGCCTCCCTATGACCGCTCGCCCTCGCGATTGATCCGTTCCATCAAGTTTTCAATCCCTTCGTCAGCCCTATCGAAACCGTTATCGGTAAGAGACCACCGGAAAGGTTAACTGGCCGGGGGTTTCCCAAAAAAGCACGTTGCCCTCCCGCTCGTCTGGTTCCGGGTTGACGCTTAAAATCTCCGCGTCTGCCGGAAAAACAAAGGAGAGCGAGGAGTTCTCCTGCAGCTGCAGGCGATTGGCCCCGAAACCGGTCACCCAAAAACCTTCTTCTTGATGCGCCATCCCTTCAACCGTCGAATACTCTTCGACTTCCATCTCATCAGCCAAGAGGACGGCAGTCGATTCGTAGGTGAGGAGGATAACTTTTCGATCCGCCTGCTCCGACAGTTTTGCCAGCATCTGCGCGTAATTGTTCTTCTTCTCTTCCATACTGACGCCCTGGAAGTATTCGTAACTTTTTTTCAAGTCATCTTGTTTGCTGTAGGAAAAAACCACCCAGTTGTACATGCCCGTTTCTACCGAACGATCGAAGGTATAAACGGCCTTATACGATCTTTGGATATACTGCGGTCGACTTTGTATGGAAGAAACAATGTTGTAGATAAAAAAACCAACCAGCACGATCACAATGAGCCAAAGCCAGTTTTTATTCATCCCTTTTCACACTCCGATTTTTCAACTTATAAGACTTAAATTCCTTAAAAACGATCCACGATCGCCGGTTTTCACTTAGGTTCTGCATATCTTTCATCAAGGGGTAAAAAACCAGGAAAACCGTGAGAATCGCAAGCGCCAATAACATACCCAGGGAGAAAAAGATCGCATAGACGATACGGCTGAGGGTGGTCTCGCTCACTAACCGGTATCGCCCGATCAGTTCGTCCAAGGAGGGACGAACATCAAAATAAGAAATGATCAAATCATTGGGATCAGGCCCTTCAGGCACCTCTAAAAAGTGGTCCACCACGGTTCGGATCTTACGAACCAGGTCTTTGAAAACGCCACCGGGATCATAAAGCAACGAGAAACGCAGCATCGGCTGCTCCAGAAAACGCGTCATACTCTCCCGGAACAACCGAATCGGCTCATCGGAATAGGGAAGATCATAGTGCGCTTGGATAACGGTTTGGGAAAGATCATAGGAAAATTGATACAGTCTGGATGAGAAAGTTTGTATCTCATGCGCATCCATCAAAAGAATGGAAACGACCGTCAAAAGCAACCCTGTCGCGCATAGGAACAGAAGGGTGAGAATAAAGAGGTACTTTGAAAAACTCAAGGCGCCTCCTATAAAGCAGTTAGTTTTTCGAGAATATAGTTTTCCACCCATGAACTCTCTACTTCGATCTGGTCTCCGGTCTCCATTTCTTTCACCAGATAAACGCCTTTATCAAGTTCATCCTCCCCGATGATGATGGTATAGAGGGCGCGCTGCTTGTCCGCATATTTCAGCTGGTTCCTGATATTTCTACCCATCAAGTCGTGTTGAACGGAGATACCGCGTTTCCTGAGAAAATCCGTTATCTTGAGGGACTCCTTTTTCGCCTCTTCTCCGATAGATAAAACAAAAACCTGACATAACGCGGCCGGTTCTGCGATTGCCTTTTCTTCCCGCATCGTGGCGACCATGCGTTCGATCCCGCATGCGAACCCGACAGAAGGAGTCGCGTTTCCTCCCAGCTGTTCGATGACATGATCATACCGTCCTCCCCCCAAGAGATCGAAGACAGTTTCCTTAAAGGGATACTTGACCTCGAAGACGATGCCGGTATAATAGTCCAGCCCACGTACCAATCGGGTATTCCATATCGCATCGATGTTGTTCTCGATCAGGATTTGACTGACTTGGCCTTTATGGTCGCGGCACTCGGGACAGAGAAACTCCGTCAATTCGGGCGCCTTTTCCTTGATCGGCTGGCAGGCGTCCACTTTGCAGTCGAGAAGACGCAGGACGTTGGTTTCATAGCGGCGGCGACAATCCGGACAGACTGCTCCCAGTTTATCCTTGTAGTAGTCTTTTAGAGCCGCTTTATAGCTTTCGCGATCTTTTTGACATCCTAACATATTAATGTGAAGCGTGTAGCGATGAAGCCGTAATTCCTCCAGCAAAAAAACAGACATCCAGATCATCTCGGCATCCGCCAGCGGAGAGGATGAACCGATCAACTCGGCACCAAACTGGTGAAATTGCCTCTGTCTTCCCGTTTGGGGACGTTCATACCGAAACATCGGGCCGATATAGTAAACTTGCCTGGGGAGACCCTCGGAAACCATATTGTTTTCGATGAAAGAGCGGACAACAGCCGCCGTTCCCTCAGGCCGGAGGCAGAGCAATCGATGCCCTTTGTCCTCGAAGGTGTACATCTCCTTTTGGACGATATCCGTTTCATCGCCGACACTGCGGATGAAAAGTTCCGCCATTTCGAAGATCGGTGTCCGTATCTCCTGAAATCCGAAAACGCCTGCGACTTTCCGCGCGGCCTTTTCAAAATACTGCCAATACTCGATCTCCTCGCCATAAATATCGTTCGTGCCCTTCGGACGACTGATCAATGTGATACCTCCGCGTTCGATGATGAAAAGTGATCCCCGGTATTATACCACGATTACGCAAGGGACAATCGTCTCGATGCGGGTCTGCGAACCCAATTCGTTCTCCGCTTTTAACTGCCGCCATCGTTACAGGTATCCAAAATCCTATCGGCGGCGTAGCGGTCTGGTTTTCGAGCGGATTACCAATTTATGAGGTCTTTCGGCCTTCGATATTCAACCCGAAGGCGTTTTCCGTAACGCGGGCTGTTTGCCAACCCGAGCGCGAAAGAATCTGTTTGATCTCCGCAGAGGTATACGCCGCCTGGAGAGAGGAGATGAGACCAGGCCTCATGGTCTTTGGCTTGACGGTCGCTTTCATCAGAAACCGCGCGAAACCCGTCGCGTTGCGCTTTAAATCGCTGACCAGGAAAACCCCCTCCGGCTTCAGAACTCTGAAGATTTCTTTGAATACGGCCTCGGGTTGTTCCCATTCATGGAGGGACCCGTTAGAGAAGATAAAATCGAAGGTTCGGTCAGGGAAAGGCATTCGCAAAGCCGTTCCGAGAACGTATGCGACACGCTCTTTGACTCCTTCGCGCAGCGCGTTTTGTTCGGCTTTCCGCAACATATTCGGGCTGATTTCCAGCGCCGTTAATTTGGATTTTGGCGAAGCTTTCAACCAATCGATCCCCAAATACCCGGGCCCAGGACCGATTTCGAGCGCCCATCCGCCCTCGATGCCCAAACACTGCAATTTTTCAACAGTCCTCCGGCGTTCTCCCGCCATCGTTCGCATCATTTGGTCGAATTGGTCTACGATACCCGCGTCTTGTATCCCTTCATTCGTTTCCGTCATGCGCATTCTTAGCTTCATTTTCATTCTCCCCTTTAATATAAGTTTTAATATATTATCTTGTATATCAAAGCAAAAAAAAACGAAATTTCAAGAGTCGTATTCCGGATAGGTATCGTGAATTTCATCGAGAGAAGACGCTAAGTCTTCAAGCCAGTCTCGTTCGGCGCAAAGATGGCGTCTCGTGTGGTCGATTATGGCAAAGGCCAGTGGAGGAATATAAGGGTTGTTTTTCAGATCTCCGGCGTGCGCTTCCAGCTCTTGGAGACTATCACTTGTTTTCAGAATCATCCGTTCGAGATACCCGCGGACCTCTTCTTTCGAAAGGAAGGACATGAAATACACGGCCAGATCCACCGGGTAATAGTTTCTTTGCTCGGATCGCCACTCATCTCGCAGTATCCGGATGAATTCTTGACGCCCCTTTTCGGTAATCGTATAGATGATTCGGGAAGGCCGGTTTCCCACCTTCTCTTTACCCGATTCGGAAATGGACTGCTCTTCAGCTAATTTTG